>JBIKWW010000383.1:0-3917 GCA_044356125.1 Acidimicrobiia bacterium | reverse complement strand
GACGTGGACGCCGCGCTGGCCCGCCAGACGCGCGAGGCGCTGGCCCGCGAGCTCGAGGGCACCGACGTCCCGATGGCGGCGGCGCACTTCCCCGGGCTCCAGTTCGGGCGGCTGCTCCCCGGTCAGGTCCGCCGAGGCTGGCAGTACGGCTGAGCCGGGTCCGGGCCCGGGTGGAGGGAGGGGCCCTGCCCCCTAGGCCTTCAGCTCACGGTCGAACATGGCCCGCGCCCGCTCATAGGAGCGACCGGCGGCAGCCTCGTGGTAGGCAGGTCCGAAAACCCCGAACCCGTGGTCGGCGCCATCGTGGATCTCGGCCTCGCCCTTGGCCAGCGCGTTGGTGGCGTCGATCAGCGCCATGTTGGCGGAGGCAGGCTGCATCATGTCGGCCGACCCGAAGCCGATGTACAGCGACCCCGTGTAGGAGGGGACCGCCAGGTGGGGCGAGTCGGGATCGGCGGTGGTGCAGAACGACGGATGCAGGCCGACGCCGGCCCGGAAGCGGTCCCCGTGGTCGCGGATGGTGCACAGCACCGACCGGGCCCCGATGCAGTAGCCGATGCAGGCCATCGCCCCCGCCCGGGCGGCGGGATCGGAGGGCAGCCACCCGAGCACGGCGCCGAGGTCCTCCGCCACCTGGTCCTCGGTGGTCCCGAGCACGAGGCCGAACATCTTCTTGATCTCGTCCTCGCTGCGGCTCGCCATCCGGTACCACGGCTCGGCCCGGTGGTAGCGGTCGTGGGTGACGACGTAGTACCCCCACTCGGCGATGCGCTCCATGGTCCGCTTCGACCCGTCGTCGAGCCCGGGGCCGTGGTGGAAGAACACGACCACGGGGAAGGGGCCCGCGCCGTCGGGGTGCACGATGTGGACGCCCAGGGGACCGGCGGGCGACGTGATGGTCTCGGAGCGATGCTGCATGGGCGCACGTTGCTGCCTGACGGCCTCCGGGCGCAAACCGGCGTCGATCGCCGGGAGCGACCTCAGTCGATGCAGAACAGGCCGGAGCGCACCGAGGCGGTGCGCTCGGCGCCCCCGTCGGCCGGCGACTCGAACGAGCCCACCATCCTGCTGCCCTCCCGGGCGGTCCAGATCGGGCCTTCGATCTCGGAGTCGAAGCGCTTGGCCTCGGGCGACCAGGCCGTCACCTGGTCGAAGGTGCGCCCGATGGCGGCGTCACCGTCGGAGAGCACGAAGCGGTCCGGTCCCGGCCCGCCGTCGCCACCCGTGGCCTGGTTGGACACCCGGTAGCCCGAGAAGTGGTCGGTGGGGGCGTCGATCATCACGGTCGGCCCGGTCGCCAGGAAGATGTCGAGCACGCCCCACGACACGTTCCGGACGCGGCTGCCCATCCCCTCGCAGGGGCTCTGCCCGGCGCTCCACCCGCTGTCGGCAGCCGGGGCGCCGAGGGCGGCGGTGAGCGTTGCGATCACGGTGTCGGCGTCGGTGCCGAAGGACATCCCGGCGACGCCCTCTTCGGTCAGCTCGATCGGGGCCCCGACGGCCGGGTCGGCCGCGCTCTCGACGGGAGCCGTGCCTGCGGCGCCGTCAGCCACCGTGTCGGCCGGTGCGGTCCGGGGCGGAGCAGTCGTTTCGGGAGCCGCCGTGGTCTCGACGACCGACGCCGGTGCGGTCGTCACCTCGGCGGAGTCACTCCCCGAGGAGCAGCCGGCGGCGGCCACCACGAGCGCAAGGGCGGCGGCCGACCACAGGCGGCGCGAACGCGACCGTCGACAGGAACGGGAGCGCAGCGAGCCCATCGTCCCACGGTACCGGTCCGGGGCTCGGGTGGGCGGTACCGGCCCCGGGCTAGGGCAGGGCCCAGACGCCGTAGGCGGCCCCGTCCCCGTTGGCGCCCCCGGTTGCGTCCCCGTTGGCGCCCTGCGCTGCAGTCCGGCCCGGCTCGCCCGATCCGCCGGTCGGGGCCAGCTCCAGAGCGCCGGCCAGACGGTCACCGCGCAGATCGCACGGCACGGGTGCGCCCCGGCGCGAGACGGCGACGAGGATGCGCTCCCCGTCCCGTTCCCGGAGGAACGCGAGGTGGTCGGTGCCCACGTCGACCCAGCGGAAGCTACCGTGTCGCAGCACCGGGAGCTGGTCCCGCAGGCCCAGCAGCGAGCGGTAGGCGGCCAGTGTCTCGGCATCGACGGCGGCCGGATCGTCCCATGGCAGGGGAGCCCTCGACAGGTGGGTGTGGTCGCCGGCCATGCCCAGCTCGTCGCCCTGGAAGACCATCGGTGTGCCCGGCATCGTCGCCAGCAGGGCCAGACCGGCGAGGTGGCGGTCCCGGCGGCCCCCGACGACGGAGCGGAACCGGGGCGTGTCGTGGGAGCCGAGGAGGTTGTAGTTGGCCAGCCTCGTCCGCCAGCTCACCATCGCCGCAACGGTGTCCATGGCCGTGGCCACGGCCGGCCCGTCGTGGGCCGGCAGGGTGGCCGGTGTGCCGAAGAACAGGTTCGGGGACGGCTCGCCCAGCCAGGCCCATACCGGGTTCGTGAACCCCGCGTAGTTCATGGTGGCGTACCAGCCGTCGCCGGTGAGATCCCCCGTCGCGTCGTGGGCGTGCTCGGCCACCACGAAGCTGTCGGGCGACTCGGCCCGCATGGTGGCGCGGAACAGGCGGGCGATGTCGTGGAGACGGTCCTCGCTGCCCATCCGGCCGGTCATGTTGGCGACGTCCACCCGCCAGCCGCCGAGGCCCGCCCGGAGCCACCGGGCCACCACGCTCCCGGGGCCGTGGACCATGCGCCGGGTCAGCTCCGGATCGGCGTAGTCGAACTTGGGCAGCGACGGCACGTCGAACCAGCACTCGTACTCGTCGGGGTGGTGCCGGAACCGGAAGAAGGCGAACTCGGGGCTGAACGCGTCGGTCCGGGCGCGGCGGAACCACTCGTGGCCGGCCCCGCAGTGGTTGGTCGTCAGATCCCCGATCAGACGGATGCCCGCGGCGCCGAGCGCAGCGATGCAGCGCTGCAGGGCGGGCTCGCCGCCGAGGACGGGATCGACGACGTCGAAGGAGCTGGCGTCGTAGCGGTGGTTGGATCGCCCCGGGAAGAACGGGGTGGTGTAGACGGCGGCGGTGCCGAGCGAGCGCAGGTGCTCCACCCGGGAGGCCAGTCCGTCGAGGTTCCCGCCGTAGAGCTGGGTCATGGCGTCCGGTCCGGAAACGACCACCGGGTCGGTCCACGCAGCGGGAACGGCCCACTCCGGCCACGGGGTGTCGAAGGAGGGGTCGCGGGCGAAGCGGTCGGGGAACACCTGGTACACGGGGGCGCCGACGGCCCAGGAGGGAGGCGGGTCGAAGGCGACGAGCCGGAAGTCGGTGGCGTCGGTGACGTCGAACGCGCACGTGCCCAGCTGGGTGATCCACCGGTACGGGCGGGCCAGGAGCCACCGGTACCGCACGACGTGGTTCACGACGGGGAGCTCGGCCCGCCACCACCGTTCCCCGTCGGGGGTGGGGCCGTCGGGGGTGGTGCGGTCGGGGGTGGTGCGGTCGGGTACGGCCTCCACCCAGGCCGGCTCGCCGTCGCGGACGTGGCGCACGTGCACCGAGGGGCTCGGGTCGCCGGCCGGGACCCGCAGCCACACCGTCACCCGGTCGCCGATGCGCGGCTCCTGGGTCGAGGCCATCGATCCGTCGTGATGGGGCTGGTCGAGGCCGCGCCGCGGCCCGGGCAGCGTGAAGCCCATCAGCCCTTGACCGCCCCGGAGGTCAGCCCCGAGACGAGGTAGCGCTGGACGACCTGGAAGACCAGCATGATCGGCACACCGGCGATCACGGCCCCGGCGGCGAAACGGCCCCAGTTCGACTCGCGGCCCTGGATGAACTGCGACAAGCCGTAGGGGAGCGTGAAGCCCTTCGGGTTGCCCTGCAGCAGGGCGGCGGCCAGCGGGTACTCGTTGATCGTGAAGATGAA
>JBIKWW010000382.1:0-3918 GCA_044356125.1 Acidimicrobiia bacterium | reverse complement strand
TGCTCCCAGGCCGCCAGGAGGATCTCGTCCTTGGACCAGAAGCCGGAGAAGGGCGGGATGCCGCAGATGGCCAGCCAGCCGAAGAGGTACGTGCCGAAGGTCAACGGCATCCACTTCCGCAGGGCACCCATGCGTTTCACGTCCTGCTCGTTGTGCATGCCGTGGATCACCGAGCCCGCCCCCAGGAACATCAGCGCCTTGAAGAAGGCGTGGGTGATCATGTGGAAGGCGGCGGCGGCGTTGGCGTGGGCGCCCACGGCCAGGAACATGAATCCGAGCTGGCTGATGGTGGAGTAAGCGAGGATCTTCTTGATGTCGTCCTGGGCCGTGGCGATCAGCGCGGCGAACAGTGCGGTGATCGCCCCCACCCAGGCGATCAGGGTGAAGACCCAGGGGTCGGCGATGTGGAGCACCGGCTCCATGCGCATCATCAGGTAGACGCCGGCCGTCACCATGGTGGCGGCATGGATGAGGGCCGAGACGGGCGTCGGGCCGGCCATGGCATCGGGCAGCCACACGTACAACGGCAGCTGGGCGCTCTTGCCGCAGGCTCCGAGGAACAGCGCGACGCAGGCCCAGGTCGCCGTGGTCGTGTCGATGCCGCCACTGTGGGCGGCCCCGAAGATGGTGCCGTAGCTGAGCGAGCCGGTCGACTTGATGAGCAGGAACATGCCGAGCATGAGCCCGAAGTCCCCGATGCGGTTCACCACGAAGGCCTTCTTGCCGGCGGTGGCGTTGGCGGGCTGCTCGAACCAGAAGGAGATGAGGAGATAGGAGCAGGCTCCCACGCCCTCCCAGCCGAGGAACATGACGAGGAGGTTGTCCCCCAGCACCAGGCACAGCATCGAGAACAGGAACAGGTTCAGGTAGGTGAAGAACCGCGGGAAGCGGGGGTCACCGTGCATGTACCCGATGGCGTAGAGGTGGATCAGCGAGCCGATGCCGGTCACGAACAGCACCATCGTGATCGACAGCGGGTCCACCCGCAGCGTGGCGCCGACGTCGAGGTTCCCGGAGGCCACCCACGTGAAGAGGCGGCGGGTGACGACCCGCTCCTCCTCGGGCTTGGAGAGCAGGTCGAGGAACACGCCGCAGGCGACGAGGAACGATCCGCCCGCCATGGCCGTGGCCAGCCAGCCCGACAGGGGTTCCCCGATGCGCTTGCCGACGAGCAGCAGGACGGAGAAGCCGATGAGCGGCAGCAGGGGGACGAGCCAGATGACGTCGGCCATCGCGATCAGCCCTTCAACGCGGCGGCGGAGTCCGCGGTGGCACTGCGCCGGCGCCGGACGATGGACACGATGATGCCGAGACCCACGACGACCTCCGCGGCAGCGACGACGAGCACGAAGAACACGAGGGCCTCGCCGTTGATGTCACCCATGCGGTGGGCGAAGGCGACGAAGGTGAGGTTGACGGCGTTGAGCATCAGCTCCACGCACATGAACATCACGAGGATGTTCCGCCGCCCGAGCAGGCCGCCGAGACCGATGGCGAACAAGGCGGCGGCGACGATCAGGTAGGCGGAGGTTCCGGGCCCGGTGGTGGCGAGCACGTTCATCAGGCAGTGCCCTCCGGCAGGGGTTCAGGACGCCGCGAGAGCAGCACGGCACCGACGACGGCGATCACGAGCAGCAGCGACGTGATCTCGAACGGGAACAGGTAGCGGGTGAACACGGCGTGGGAGAGCCGCTCCACGTTGGTGCCCTCGAAGGGGAACGACGTCGGCGCCGGCCGACCGATCGACGCGTCGACGCGCACCGCCACGATCGTGACGAGCAGTGCGAAGGAGGCCACCCCCATGGCGATGGCCACGGGGCGCTGACCGGCGAGGGGTTCGGTGCGGACGTCCTCGGCCCGGTCGACACCGAGCAGCATGATCACGAACAGGAACAGCACCACGACCGCACCGGCGTACACGATGATCTGCACGGCGGCGAGGAAGTGGGCGTCCATCGTCACGAACAGGACGGCGACACCCACCAGGGTGAGCACCAGCAGCAGGGCGGCGTGCACCGGGTTGCGGACGCTGACGACGCCCACGGCGCCGGCGAGGGCGATCACGGCCCCGGCCACGAAGACGATCCACTCGACCATCAGTGGTGACCGCCTGCAGCGGCGGCGCCCGGGGCGCTCGGGGCATGGTCGACGGGGGCGGCGGCAGCCAGGCGGGCGGCACGTTCGTCGGCCTCAGCCGACTGCGACGGCTCGGGGGGCCGCACGCCGTGGCCCAGCTCCCCCGACCACAGGGGCAGGCCCCGGAAGTCGGCGTCACCGGCCGGCGACGTCGCCCGCATCCAGCCCGACGTGTTGCGCTCGTCGCCGGCGCGGACGTCCTCCCACGGCTGGGCGCGGGGGTTCCCGGCGTCGTCGGTGAGGAGCTGGTGCTTCTCGTAGATGGCGTCGGAGCGGTTCGTGAAGGAGAACTCGAAGATCTTCGACTCCGTGATCGCCTCCGTCGGGCAGGCCTCCACGCACAGGTCGCAGTGGATGCAGCGGAGGTAGTTGATCTCGTAGACGAAGCCGTAGCGCTCGCCCGGCGAGGTCGGGTTGGCGGGGTCGTTGTCGGCACCGCGCACGTAGATGCACTTGGCCGGGCAGACGCCGGCGCAGAGCTCGCAGCCGATGCACTTCTCCATGCCGTCCTCGTAACGGTTGAGGACGTGGCGGCCGTGGAAGCGCTCCGGCTTGGGACGCTTGACGTTCGGGTACTTGACCGTGGCGATCGCCCCGGTGTCGGACCCGTGGTTCAGCTTGGAGAGCGTGACCTTGAAGCCGTCGAGGTAACCCATCTCAGAACCTCCCCGCCCGGGGACCCGACGGCGTCGGCGATGTGCCGATGCCCAGCTCCTCCTCGGCCACCTGACGCCCGACGCGCACGGCCGCCCACAGTAGACCGGCGGCCACGAGGACCCCGGCGCCGGCGATGCCCAGGTTGCGCAGGCGGCTGGCGAAGTCACCGTCGCGCTCGAGGCGCAGGGCGGCGAGCAGCAGCAGCCACAGCAGCGAGGCGGGGATGAGCCGCTTCCAGCCGAGGTCCATGAGCTGGTCGTAGCGGTAGCGGGGCAGCGTGGCCCGCAGCAGCACGTAGACCGACAGCAGCAGGAAGATCTTCAGGACCAGCCACACCACCGAGGAGCTGCCCAGCACCGGCACGTTCCACGGGATGTTCGGACCACCCAGGAACAGCGTCGTGATGAGGGCCGACATGGTGATCGTGTTCATGAACTCGGCCAGGTAGAACATGGCGAACCGGGCCGACGAGTACTCCGTGTGGAAGCCGCCGACCAGCTCGGACTCGGCCTCGACCAGATCGAACGGGGGCCGGTTCAGCTCCGCCGTGGCGGCGATGGCGAACACGATCGCGGGGATGAAGATCAGGTCCCACAGGTTCCAGCGGAACCCGGCCTGGCCGGCCACGATGGCCTGGGTCGACAGCGAACCGGTCTTGAGCACCACGGCCGCCAGGGACAGGCCGAGGGCGGCCTCGTAGGAGACCATCTGGGCGCTGGCCCGGACCGAGCCGATGAGCGGGTACTTCGAGCCCGACGACCAACCGGCGAGCATCACGCCGTACACCCCGATGCCCGACAGCATGAGGGCGAAGAGCACCCCGATGGGCGGCTCGGCCACCTGCAGCAGCGTGCGCTCACCCCAGATCGTGACCTCGCCGCCCAGGGGGATGATGCAGATGGTCAGGAAGGCCGGGAGGGCCGCCAGGTAGGGGGCGATGCGGAACACCGTCTTCTCCGCCCGGGCCGGCCAGAGCGCCTCCTTGAAGAAGAGCTTGGTGCCGTCGGCGAGCGTCTGCAGCAGGCCCCAGCGGCCGCCGGCGCGGTCCGGCCCGACGCGGTTCTGCAGGTCGGCGATGAACTTGCGCTCGTACCAGATCATGAGGGCCGTGCACAGCAGCAGCAC
>JBIKWW010000379.1:0-3923 GCA_044356125.1 Acidimicrobiia bacterium | reverse complement strand
CCGCGTCGAGGACCGCGTCGTCGACGCCGTCCAGCAGCAGGTGCTGTCGGGGATGGGCCTGATCGTGCTGCACTCGGGCCACTACTCGAAGATCTTCCGGCGGCTCATGGGCACCAACTGCTCGCTGCTGTGGCGGGAGGCCGACGAGAAGGAGCGGCTGTGGGTCGTCGAGCCGAGCCACCCCGTGATGGAGGGCGTCCCGCCCTACTTCGAGCTCGAGCGCGAGGAGATGTACGGCGAGCGCTTCGACGTGCCCACGCCCGACGAGCTCCTCATGGTCAGCTGGTTCCAGGGCGGCGAGGTCTTCCGCAGCTGCGCGACGTGGCGTCGCGGCCATGGCCGGGTCGTCTACTTCCGGCCCGGCCACGAGGAGTACCCCACCTACCGCAACGAGCACGTGCGGCGCGTCATCGCCAATGCCTGCCACTGGGCCGCCCGCCGGGTGCGGATGCGCACCGACGACGCCCCCAACGTCGAGGCGCTCGAGTGGGTCCCGGGGGCCTCGGCGGCCGCTGCGGCCCGGGCCCGGGCCGGTTCGGAGAGCGTCGGATGAGCACGACCGCGCCGCGGCGCGTCGCCATCATCGGCACCGGCGACATCGCCCGTGCCCACGCCCTCGGCTACCAGAGCGCCGGAGCCCGCATCGCCGCCGTGTGCGACATCGACCCCGACGTCGTCGAGCGCCGCCGCCAGGAATGGGGCGCCGATCAGGCCTTCACCGACCACGAGGCGCTGCTCGCCGAGGCCGACGTCGAGGCCGTCTCGATCTGCACCCCCAACGCCCAGCACCATCCGATCACCCTCGCCGCCGCCCGGGCGGGCCGGCACGTGCTGTGCGAGAAGCCGGTGAGCCTCGACCTCGCCCAGGGTGCGGAGATGATCGCCGCCTGCGAGCAGGCCGGGGTCGTGTTCCAGGTGGGCCACCACCTGCGCTCCTGGGTCGCCGCCGCCCGGGCCCGGGCCATGGTCGCCCGCGGCGACATCGGCGCCGTGGTGTGGGTGCGCTTCCGGCAGTCCCACGACTGGGGTGGTCGGTCCACCGTGCGCGGCGTGTTCGGCTCCCGGGCCCACTCCGGCGGGGGCACGCTGCTCGACAACGGCTGCCACCTCTTCGACCTCGCCCGCTTCTTCGCCGGCGACGTGCGCGACGTCCAGGCCCGGACGGCCACCCTGAAGTTCGACATCGAGGTCGAGGACACCGCCATGGCCTCGCTGGGCTTCGTGTCGGGGGCGATGGGGACCATCGAGACGGCGTGGACCTCGACGGGCTACCAGGAGGGCTTCTGGATCCAGGGCACGGAGGGGTCGCTCGAGTGCGACAGCCGCACCGGCTCCAACGTGCTCATCCACCGGTTCCGCTCCCCCGGCGCCCCCTTCGGCCCGGCCACCGACGTCGCCCGCTTCGAGCTCAACGGGCTCCCCGCCCACTCCCTGCACGTGGCCAACTTCCTGGCCGCGATCGACGGCACCCGCGACGTCGTGTGCACCGGACAGGACGGCCTCGAAGCCGTGCGCCTCGTGCTCGGGGCCTACGAGAGCGTCGGGACGGGCCGCCCCACGCTCATGACCCCGGCCTGACCCGGTCCCGACCGTCGGGGAGGAGGAACCGGCGGGGTCAGCGGGGCACGAGCCGGAACGGCACGTCCTTGTCGACGCGCGGCTCGCCGGGGAGGCCCAGGACGCGTTCGGCGACGATGTTGCGCTGGATCTCGTCGGTCCCTCCGGCGATGGACATGCCCGGGACCGACAGGGCGATGCGGGCGAACAGCCCGCCGTGGGGCGCCGGGTCGGCGACGAGCGTGCCGGCCGGGCCGAGCACGTCGAGGGCGAGGTCCCGGTAGGCACGCATGAGCCGGACGCTGGCCAGCTTGCCGAGCGAGACCTCAGGACCGGGCAGGCGTCCGGCCCGGGCCGCAGCCGCCGAGCGGAGCCCCGTCATGCGGGCGATCTCGAACCAGGAGTACAGACGGGCCGCCCGATCGCGCACCACCGCATCGCCCGCTGCACCCTGCTCCCGGATCAGGTCGCGCAGCAGCGCCCAGGCCGCCGAGCCGCTGGGCATGAAGCCGCGGGTGCCGTCGTTGAGCTCGCCGGTGGCGTACCGTCCGGCCGGGACCGACAGGTCGAGGCGGTGCTGGATCCCCGACTCCGCCTCGGGGTCGAGCGAAGCCCGCTCGTAGGACAGCGTCCGCAGGGCGACCGCCCAGCCGTTGTTCACGTCACCGATCAGGTTCTCGGCGGGGACGACGGCGTCGGTCAGGAACACCTCGTTGAACTCGGCGTCGCCGGTCATCTGCACGAGTGGGCGTGGCTGCACGCCGGGCTGGTCCATCTCGATGGCGAAGAAGCTCAGCCCGCGGTGCTTGGGCACGTCGCGGTCGGTGCGGGCCACGAGGATCGCCCGGTTGGCGTAGTGACCGCCCGAGGTCCAGACCTTCTGGCCGTTGACGACCCACTGGTCGCCATCGCGCACCGCCATGGTGGCGGCGCCGGCGAGATCGGAGCCGGCTCCCGGCTCGGAGAACAGCTGGCACCAGATGTCGGTGCCGCGCACGATCCCCGGGATGAACCGGGCCTTCTGCTCCTCGGTCCCGAGCTCGAGCAGCATCGGCGCGACCATCATCGTGGCGATCCCGTGCGGGGGCCCGTAGGCGCCGTGGGCGCGGATCTCGTGCTCGACGACGGCACGGTCCTCCTGGCTCAGGCCCCGCCCGAACCAGGCCGCCGGGAAGTGCGGGAAGCCCCACCCGGACTCGGCGAGCAGGCCCCACCACGCCCCGAGGGGCCGATCGGGATCCCAGTTGGCGGCCAGCCAGGCACGCACCTCGGCCCGCACCTCGGCGCGCGCTCCGCGGGCGGTGTCAGTTGAAGAGCTCATCGGTGGCCCCCACGGCCGTGATGTCGTCGCCGGTGTAGGAGGGGTAGAGCACGGAGAAGGTGGCCATCATCTCGTCATAGGGAACATCGGCGTAGCGGCCCCGGTCGCTCACGTACTCCATGTGGCGGTTGCCCGACTCGTCGAAGGGGTGCATGAGCGAGTCACCGGTCCCGTCCCATTCGAGCACCCGCGTGCCGAAGCGTTCGCAGAGGTCCCGGTTGAACGCCGAGGAGACCTTGCGCCAGGCGCCGTCGACCAGGATCACCGAGTAGCCGTGCCAGGCGAACAGGTCCGTGCCCATGGTGGCCCGCAGCTTCTCGCTCTGGAGGTGGTTGCGGACGTCGGCGAACCCCAGCCCGGCGGGGATGCCCACGGCCCGGCAGGCGGCGGTGAGCAGGATCGACTTGGGCACGCACCAGTTCCGGTCGCTGGCCGCCACCGTGCTGGCCCGCAGGGTGTCGGGGCCGATCGGCAGGTACGGGTCGTAGCGGATGGCGTCGCGCACGGCGAGGAAGAGCGCGACGGCCCGGCTGCGGTCGTCGGCCCCCGAGCCCGGGCCGGCGCCGGCGGCCTCCAGCGTGCGCTCGGCGAAGCCGCGCACCGCCGGGTGGTCGGCGTCGATGAGGTCGGTCGGTCCGAGGCAGTCGGCGGGATCGAGCTCCACGGTGCCATCGAATCACCGCCACGCCGCCGCCGCCGAATCGACGCGTCGGGCCCGGACCGGATCGGCCGGGCCGGCCCGTCGATCAGGCGTCCACCACCTCGATGCGAAGGCGCTTGTTGCCCTTGCCCTTGGACTCGGTCTTCACCACGCGGAACCCGCCGATCTCGGCGGTGGATGCGACGTGGGTTCCGCCGTCGGCCTGCTTGTCGAGACCGACGATGTCGACGACGCGGATCTCGGTGACGTGCGCCGGGATGAGGTTGACCTTGGTGCGGATGAGATCGGCGTCGGTCTGGGCGGCGGCGTGGGGCAGGAACGACACCTCGATGGGTCGGTCCGCGGCGATCTCGTCGGCCACCAGCCGTTCCACCTCGGCGGCGA
>JBIKWW010000380.1:0-3923 GCA_044356125.1 Acidimicrobiia bacterium | reverse complement strand
AGTGGGCCGACGCGTTGGCCGCCTGGGCCATCCCCGAGGAGATCCTGCGCCGGGCCCCCGTGCCTCCGTGGGTGCACCCGCCGGCCATGTTCACCGTGGATCCCGATGCGCCCGCCGCCCGCACCCCGTCGGTGGAGCGGGAGCTCGAGGCCCTCGGAGCCGCAGGCACGGTCCTCGACGTCGGCTGTGGCGGGGGTGGATCGAGCATCCCGCTGGCCGCCGCCATGACCGCGCTCACCGGGGTCGACGAGCAGCAGGGGATGCTCGACAACCTGCGCCACGCGGCCGAGCGCGTCGGCGTTCCGTGCACGACCGTCCGGGGCCGCTGGCCCGACGTCGCCGACCGGGTCCCGGCCGTCGATCTGGTGGTGAGCCACCACGTGGTCTTCAACGTGGCCGACATCGCGCCGTTCGTGCGCGCCCTGCACGACCACGCCCGCCGCCGGGTCGTCGTCGAGCTCCCGGACCGCCACCCGACCTCGCCGTTCAACCCGCTCTGGCGCCACTTCTGGGGTCTGGAGCGGCCGACGGAGCCCAGCGCCGCGCTCTTCGCCGAGGTGGTGGCCGAGGTCGTCGGCGCCGAGGCGGGACCGGGCGGGCCCCGTGTCGAGCGCTGGAGCCGTCCGCCCCGCACCCCCCGCATCGACACCGCCGGGTACGTCGCCTTCGTACGCACCCGCCTGTGCCTCACGCCGGACCGGGACGCCGAGGTGGCCGCCGCACTGGAGCAGCTCGGCCCGCCCGAGGGGCTGGCCGAGCTCGTCACCGTGTGGTGGGACCGGTGACGAGGTGAGCCGGCCCGCCGACCGGCGCGCCGATCTGCCGGCGGACGAGCCCAACCCCTGGATCCGCACCGCCAGCCGGGACGTCTACGAGAACGCCTGGATCTCGGTGCGCCACGACGACGTGCTGCGCCCCGATGGCCGTCCCGGCATCTACGGCGTCGTGCACTTCCGGTCGCGGGCGGTGGCCATCGTGCCCGTCCACGACGACGGCACCACCTGGCTCGTCGGGCAGTACCGCTACACCCTCGAGCGCTACTCCTGGGAGGTCCCCGAGGGGGGTGTCCCGTTCGGCGAGGACCTCCTCGAGGGCGGTCGTCGGGAGCTCGCCGAGGAGGTCGGCCTGCAGGCGGTGCACGTCGAGGTCCTCGGCGGGGTGCTGCACCTGTCCAACTCGGTGACCGACGAGGAGGCCCACGTCCTCGTCGCCACCGGTCTCACCGAGGGGATGCCGACCCCGGAGGGGACCGAGCGGCTGCGCCAGATCCGCCTCCCGCTGAGCGAAGCCGTCCGCCTCGCCGACGAAGGCTTCGTCACCGACGCGCTCGCCGTCGTCGCCCTCCACCGGGCCGCCGCCTGGTGGCGGGCCCGGACGGTGGCCGTGGAGCCACCCGGTCACGGTTAGCCTCGCCGGACCCGTTCCGGGGGAAGGCCATGAAGATCTACACGCGACACGGGGACGACGGCACGACCGGTCTCTTCTATGGAGGCCGGGTCCGCAAGGACGACCCGGCGCCGATGGCCTACGGCGATGTCGACGAGGCCCAGGCTGCGCTCGGCGTCGTCCGCGCCGAGCTCGAGGTCGGCTCGGAGCTGCACGAGCTCGTCGTGTCGGTCCAGCGTGACCTCTGGGTCCTCATGGCCGAGCTGGCCACCGCCGCCGAGAACCGCCACAAGCTCAGCCCCGGCTCGAGCCTCGTCACGAGCGCGATGGTCGATCGACTCGAGAGCCTGATCGACGACATCACGCCCCGCTTCCCGCCGGTCACGGAATTCGTCGTGCCCGGTCAGACGCGCGTCGCCGCGCTGCTCGACGTCGCCCGGTGCGTGGTCCGCCGGGCCGAGCGCACCGCACTGCACGCCGCCGCCGACGACAGCTTCGTCATCGCCTACCTCAACCGGCTCTCCGACCTGTGCTGGACCCTCGCCCGATGGCAGGAGGGGGGCTCCCTCCGCGCCCGGGGCACCTGAAAGGACCTACCCGTGAGCATCACCGTCTCCGCCTCCACCACCGCTCCCCGCGGTGCCGCCGTCGCCATCGCCGTCGCCTCCGGCAAGAAGGGGCCCCACCTTCCCCACGGCGTGTCGCCCGAGGTCGCCGCCCGGGCCAGCTTCGAGGGCCGGCCCGGCCAGGTGCTGACGATCCCCGGCGGGGCGACCAAGATCCTCGTCGGTGTGGGCGAGGCACCCAACGCCGACACGCTGCGGTCGGCCGCAGCGGCGGCCGTGCGCGCCGCCTGGCACGAGTCGTCCCTCGCCCTCGATCTGCTCTCGGCGCTGCCCGCCCGGGCCGACCGCACGGCGGCGACCAAGGCCGTGACCGAGGGAGCCCTCCTGGCCACCTACCGCTTCGACGCCTACCGTTCGGCACCCAAGCCGACGAAGATCAGCGCGCTGACGATCGTGGCGAAGGCCGGGCGCACGACCGAGGCCGGGATCGCTGCCGGGCAGCTCTCGGCCGAGGCCACCATGCTCGCCCGGGATCTCGTGAACACCCCGGCCGGTGACCTCACTCCGATCTCGTTCGCCGCACGCTGCCAGGAGATCGAGGGCAACGGGGTGCTCGTGCGGGTGTGGGACGAGCACGACATCGAGCGCGAGCGCCTCGGGGGCCTGCGTGGCGTGTCGCTCGGCAGCGACCAGCCGCCGCGGCTCGTGCGCTTCGAGTACTCCCCGGCCGGGGCCACCCGGCGGACCACCACCCTGGCCGTGGTGGGCAAGGGCATCACGTTCGACTCGGGCGGCCTCTCGCTCAAGCCGGCCGACGGGATGATGACGATGAAGACCGACATGTCGGGTGCCGCCGCCGTGCTCGCCCTGTTCTCGGTCCTGCCCCGGCTCGCCCCGCAGATCCGGGTCATCGGCTACTGCTGCCTCACCGAGAACATGCCCGGACCGTCGGCCATCAAGCCCGGCGACGTGCTGCGGGCCCGCAACGGCAAGACCTTCGAGGTGCTGAACACCGACGCCGAGGGCCGCCTCGTGCTGGCCGACGGCCTCAGCCTGGCCGTCGAGGAGAAGCCCGACGCCATCGTCGATCTCGCCACCCTGACCGGGGCGATCATCGTGGCCCTCGGCAAGGAGATCACGGGTGTCTTCGCCAACCACGACGGCTTCGCCGGCCAGGTGGCGGCGGCCGGGGCCCGGGCGGGCGAGCCGAGCTGGCGCCTGCCCATGCCCCCCAGCTACCGCCGCCACATCGACTCCGAGATCGCCGACATGAAGAACATCGGCATCCCCGGCCAGGCCGGCTCGATCGCCGCCGCCGTGTTCCTCGCCGAGTTCGTGGGCGGCGTTCCGTGGGCCCATCTCGACATCGCCGGGACGTCTCGCTCCGACGCCGACGCCGACGTGTTCGCCAAGGGCGGCACGGGCGCCGGTGTGCGCACGCTCATCGAGCTGGTGCAGCACTTCCAGGGGGCCTGAGCCCCAGCGGGTCGGCCCCGACCGTCCTCACCGGTTCGTCCCTCGCCACCGGTTCGTCCCTCGCCACCGGCCGGGCCGGGTCCACCCCGACCCTCCCCACCGCCCACTCCGCCAGGTGGCGGGACAGGGCGGGGTGGAAGCTCCAACGGGCCAGCGCCCGCTCGACGGCATCGACGTCGGCCCCGGTCCGGGCCACCGACATCGCCAGCTCGGCCGCCCGACGGCGGTGGGCGGCCAGTGCCGCCTCCTGGTCGGTGCCCGGGAGCGGGGTGGCGACCAGCGGGGGCCGGGCGGGGAGCCCTCCGGCGGCGATCTCCCAGGCCCGATGCTCGTCCCGCAGCCCCGCGGGCAGGGCGGCGATCATGCGGCGGCTCAGCCAGGGCATCACCGTTCGGACGGCGAGCGAACCGTCGGGCAGGGGAGCGGCCAGGTCGAACTGGCAGAGGCGGCCGAGGGCGCGGACGAACGGGGAGGCCCGACCCAGCCGGTCCCCCA
>JBIKWW010000378.1:0-3929 GCA_044356125.1 Acidimicrobiia bacterium | reverse complement strand
ACCGAGGATGCGCTGAATCGGCCCATCGTTGGCATCACCAATACCGGCAGCGGCTTTAATCCCTGCCACGGCAACATGCCGCAGCTCATTGAGGCAGTCAAACGCGGTGTCATGCTCGCTGGCGGCCTGCCGATTGAGTTCCCCACGATCTCACTGCATGAGAGTTTCGCGCGGCCGACCAGTATGTTTCTACGCAATCTCATGGCCATGGAGACCGAGGAGATGATCCGGGCCCAGCCGATGGACGCCGTCGTGCTCCTCGGCGGCTGCGACAAGACGCTGCCCGCCCAGCTCATGGCGGCCGTCTCCGCAGGTGTCCCGGCGATCTCCGTCGTAGCCGGTCCGATGGGTACGGGAACACACCGCGGCGAGCGGCTCGGGGCATGCACCGACTGCCGCCGCTCCTGGGCGTCGTTCCGAGCCGGCGGTCTCGACGCCGACGAGTTGGAAGCGATCACCTCGGCGCTCTGCACGACGGCCGGAACGTGCACCGTGATGGGGACGGCGTCGACCATGGCCTGCGCAACCGAGGCGATGGGCATGATGCTGCCCGGCGGCGCCACACCTCCGGCGTACACGGGCAAGCGCCTGGCTCATGCCACCCAGAGCGGCAGGCTGGCGGTGAAGCTGGCGCAGGTCCAGCGGCTTCCGGCTGCGGTCGTCACCTCCGACGCGATCCACAACGCACTGGTCACCGTTGCCGCCGTCGGTGGCTCGACGAACGCCCTGGTGCATCTGGTCGCCATCGCCCGCCGAGCCGGGATCCCGATCGGGCTCGACGACATCGAGCGCATCACCGGGGACGTGCCGCTCCTGGTCGCCTGCCGCCCGAGCGGGTCTCGATACATGGAGGACTTCCACGCCGCTGGCGGCGTCCCGACCCTGCTCAAGGTGCTCCGTCCGCTGCTGCGAACAGCAGCCCTGACCATCGACGGACGGACGCTGGGCGAGGTGATCGAGCACGCCCCTGATCCCGGGCCATGGCAGGACACGATCGCTTCCCTCGACGCGCCCTTCGGCCCGACCGGGAGCCTCGCCATCCTGCGGGGCAACCTGGCGCCGAGGGGCGCCGTGCTCAAGACGTCGGCGGCGACACCCCATCTCCTCCAACACCGGGGACGCGCCGTCGTGTTCGACTCGGTCGACGACCTCGACCGGATCGACGACCGCGACATCGGCGAGAACGACGTCCTCGTCCTCCGCAACGAGGGACCCGTCGGCAGCGGTATGCCCGAGGCCGGGGCCATCCCCATCCCACGCGCTCTCGGCCGTCGCGGGATCAAGGACATGGTGCGGATCTCCGATGCCCGCATGAGCGGCACGGCCTTCGGGACGGTGGTTCTGCACGTGGCTCCGGAGGCGGCGGTCGGCGGGCCGCTGTCACTCGTCCGTGACGGGGACGAGATCGAGCTGGACACCGCCGGACGACGCCTGGATCTGCTCGTCGAGCCGGCCGAGCTGGAGCGGCGCCGTTCCGAGCTTCGGCCCCGGCCCCTGCCCGACCGGGGATGGCGTCGCCTCTACGCGACGTCCGTTCTGCAAGCCGACGAGGGAGCCGACCTCGACTTCCTCGTCGGGACACCCACCCCAGCCACCGACCCCACAGCGAGTTCTCCGACATGACCGTCATCGCCTCCGTCGAGTCCGCGGCCATCGAGCTCCCCCTCGACGCGCCCATCTCCCTGTCGAGCCGTCGGGTCGCCGGACGGCACTACGCACTCGTCCGTGTCACCGATTCCGACGGCGCCACGGGAATCGGCTTCTGCTACGCCGGCCACACGGGATCCACGATCATCGCCGAGGCGGTCCGCACCCTGCTCAACCCGATCCTGGTCGGCGAGGACGGTCGTGAGGTCGAACGCCTCTGGCAGCTGATGTCGGCGAGCACGCTGCTGCTGGGACGGGCAGGGGTCGTCACCCGCGCCATCAGCGCTGTCGACATCGCGCTCTGGGACCTGCGTG
This sequence comes from Acidimicrobiia bacterium, assembly GCA_044356125.1. Taxonomy (GTDB): domain Bacteria; phylum Actinomycetota; class Acidimicrobiia; order Acidimicrobiales; family JANYDT01; genus JBIKWW01. The sequence continues at coordinate 1,967 of JBIKWW010000378.1, read as the reverse complement.
CCCGACGGGCCGGGGTGCCGCTGTGGCAGTGCCTCGGCAGCCGGAAGGACCCCGTCCCTGCCTACGCCAGCGGCGGGTACTACCTCGACGGCAAGGGTCTCGACGGGTTGGCCGCCGAGGTCTCGGCCTGGGTCGAGCAGGGTTTCGACCGGGTCAAGATCAAGGTGGGCAAGTACGCGGCACGCGAGGAGGCCGAACGGGTCCGCGTGGCCCGGGAAGCACTCGGCCCGGGCGGAGAACTCATGCTCGACGCCAACAACGCCTGGCGGAGTGTGGATGAGTGCGTCGAATTCCTCCGGCGCATCGAGCACTTCGCCCCGCATTGGATCGAGGAGCCCTTCGGGCCGGGAGCGATCACCGCACACGCCCGCCTCGTCGGGCGAACCCCGGTGCTCGTCGCCACGGGCGAGATCGCCTCCAACGTCGGAGAGTTCGAGCGGATCATCGTCGATCGCGCTGCCGACATCCTCCAGCCCGACGCCGCCGTGTGCGGCGGGATCACCGAGTTCCTGAGGGTCGCTGCGCTGGCCGAGGCCAGCGGTGTCAGCCTGGCCCCCCACTGGTTCGACAGCGTGCACGTCCACCTCGTCGCGGCCCTGCCCATCGCCCGGTACGTGGAGTTCTTCACCGACGACTCGATCTTCAACTTCCGTCGCCTGATCGACCACCGACTCGAAGTGCGCAACGGTGCCCTCGCCTTGCCCGGGAGAGCCGGGCTGGGTTTCGACTTCGACCCCGCCGTCGTCACGCGGTATGCCGTCCAGGAGTGGGCATGAACAGCCGACGACGGATCACCGCAAGAACCGGGAGGAACATCTGATGCGAGCACTGGTACTGACGGGACCCGGCGAGATCGGAGTCCAGACCGTTCCCGATCCTGCTCCCCAGCGAGGTGAGGTGGTGGTCGAGGTCGCCGGGTCCGGGATCTGCGGCACGGACCTGCACAAGCTCCATGGCGTCGACCTCTACAACGCCGTGTACCCGCTGATCCTGGGACACGAGTTCTACGGACGCGTCGCCGCGATCGCCGGGCCGACGCGAGGGCTGAGCGAGGGACAATGGGTCGTCATCGACCCGGCCTGGCGCTGCGGGGCGTGCCCGGAGTGCCAGCGGGGACGACCGACCATCTGCGACAACAAAGGTGGATACGGAATCGGCCGCAACGGCGGATTCGCCGAGTTCGCCGTCGTCGAGCGCTCCTACGTCACTCCGATCCCGGAGGGGATGGCACCTCATCGGGCGGTGCTCGTGGAGCCCCTGGCTTGTGTGCTCAACGGCGTCGACCGGGTCGGACCGGTCCTGGGTGACAACGTCCTCATCATGGGATCGGGCACGATCGGCCTGTTGCTCGGAAGACTGCTGCGAGAGGCCGGAGCCGGGCGCATCGGCATCGTGGACACCAACGAGGCGCGGCTCGAAATCGCCCGTCGGTTCATCGACGCCGATGTGGCCACCACACCCGGCGCCCTGGCCCAGGAACGGGGGTGGGATGTCGTGGCCGACGCTACCGGTGTCCCCGCCGCCATGGCAGCCGGCCTGGCCGTACTGGCCAAGCGCGGCCGGTTCCTCATGATGGGGGTGACCCGACCGTCGGACACCCTGAGCATCCCCTGCATGCAACTGGTTCGGGCCGAGCAGTCGATCATCACCTCGGTGAGCGTCAACTACACGGTGAGTCGCGCGCTGGGGTTGCTAGCGCTCGGCCGTTTCGATGTCGATCTCCTGCTCGACCGGCCGTTTCCCTTCGAGCGCCATGAGGAGGCCTTCCACAACCTGGAGACCGGTCAGGGCCTCAAGATCGTGCTGTCCGCACGACCGAGTTGAGCGGCCGCCCGTGAGCAGCCCATCCCGTTCCGCTGTCGTGGGTCGGACCTGGCGCGAGTCGTCACCGCCACCGGTGTCCCCGGAGCCCCACCTCGACGGCGCGCCCCATCTGCTGTTCATCGTCCTCGACGACGTCGGATTCG
>JBIKWW010000377.1:0-3937 GCA_044356125.1 Acidimicrobiia bacterium | reverse complement strand
CTCGGAACGACGGCCGCCGGAGCGAAGGCGGCCCGGAGCTCCTCGGCCCTCGTCCAGCTCACGTGGTCGGCCTCGAGGCCGATCGTGGCCGCCCCGCCGAGACGGTCGACGAGGAGCTCGCGCTGGGCCTGCTGGGTCCGGCCCACACCGACCGCGGCACGCGAGCCCGCAGCGCGCAGCTCGGCTTCGGCCCGCTCGGCGTACCGGCCATCGGTGACCAGCGAGATCGTGCCGTCGGCCAGCACGACGACGGTCGCCGCGCTCCCGGTGAAGCCGGTCAGCCAGCGGACGTTGACGAGGTCGGTCACGACCAGGGCATCGAGTGCCGTGCCGTCGGGGCCTGCCGCGGCGAGACCGGCCGCCACGGCCGCGGCGCGGCTCGACACGTCGATCAGGGGGAGTGGCGCTCCGAGGTCCCAACCCGTACGGACCGCGGCGAGCAGGTCCGGCGCCGTCCCTGTGCTCACGCCGGCCCGCCGTTGACGAGACGGACCGCGCCTTCGACGGCCAGGACGTAGCCGTGGGCGCCGAATCCCTGCACCGAGCCGTGCACCTGGGGAGCGATCACGCTGTGGTGCCGCCACGGCTCGCGCCGGTGGGTGTTGGAGAGGTGGAGCTCGACCTTGACCCCCTCGAACGCCCCGAGAGCGTCGTGCAGCGCCCAGGAGTAGTGCGTCAGCGCACCGGCGTTCACCACGATCGCCGCGCATCGCCCTCTGGCGGTGTGCACGGCATCGACCAGCGGCCCCTCGGCGTTGGCCTGCACGTGCTCGAGCGCGAACCCGTGGCCGGCCGCCGTACGGGTGGCGCGGGCGACGTGGTCGTCCAGGGTGTCGGTGCCGTACACGGCCGGCTCCCGGGTGCCGAGGAGGTTCAGATTGGGGCCCGAGAGCAGCAGGATCACGGGCGGCGGAACGGCGGCGGTCGTCACGGCGACCGAGCCTGTCACGAGCCGGGCGAGGTGCGCATCGCGGCGAAGGCCGCCGTCAGCGCCTCGCGCCCGACGCCGGTCACCGTCTCCACGCCGCGGGGCCCGTCGAGCACGAACGTGAGGCCGTTCACGGCCTTCTTGTCCCGCCCCATGAGCCCGACCAGCTCGTTCTCGTCGAGGCCGTCGGGCAGCGCGGTCGACAGGTCGTAGGAGGCCACGAGACGACGCTGGGCGGCCACGGCGTCGGCGTCGATGCGGCCGAGCACACGGGCGAGCTCGGCGGCGAACACCATCCCGACTGCGACCGCCTCACCGTGACGCAGCTCGAAGCCGGTGGCGATCTCCAGCGCATGACCGAGCGTGTGGCCGTAGTTGAGGATGGCCCGACGCCCCCCCTCGCGCTCGTCGCCGGCCACCACCTCGGCCTTGATCGCCACGCAGGCGGCGACGCGCTCCTCGATCGGCCGGGCGTCGGCGTCGAGGGGCAGCCGGACCGGATCGAGCACGTGGTACTTGGCCATCTCCCCGAGGCCGCCGCGCAGCTCCCGGGCCGGAAGGGTGGCGAGCAGGTCGGTGTCGCAGAGCACCGCCGACGGCTGCCAGAACGCCCCCACGAGGTTCTTGCCCTCCGGAAGGTTCACCCCCGTCTTGCCGCCGACGGCGGCGTCGATCATGCCGAGCAGGGTGGTCGGGACGTGGACGACCGCAGTGCCGCGGTGCCAGCTCGCCGCCGCGAAGCCGGCCACATCGGTCACCAGGCCACCGCCCAGACCGATCACGACGTCGTTGCGGGTGAGGCCCCACCTCGCCCACGACGAGCACAGTCCGGCGATCGTGGCGAGGTCCTTGGTGTCCTCCCCGCCGGGGATGACGTCGACGCGGTGCTCCAGTCCGGGCTCGACCGGGATCGCAGCAGCGTCGCCGGGGCTGAGCGCGGCGAGGATGCCGGCCTCGGTTACCACGGCGGCGCGCCGGGCTCCCGGCACCGCCCGGGCGATCACCTCGGCGAGGAGATGCCGGACCCCGGGGCCGACGGTCACCTCGTAGCTGCGGCCGCCGTCGAGGGGCACCGGGATGCGCTGCATCCCGTCATCCTCGCACCGGTCCTCGACGCACCCGTGCGCCGAAACGTCCGGGCTCGGCAGGCAGGGGCTCGTCAGGCAGGGGCTCGGCAGGCAGGGGCTCAGCGGACCGTGAACGAGGCGCAGTGGGCCCGGCCCCGGGCGTCGTGGACGCAGGCCCGGTGCGAGCCCGGTCGCAGCGGCCACACCGGACCACCGAGCGGGTCCGACGACGGGCGACCGCCGCCGTCCAGCGATGCGATCGGGACGGTGACGCCGTCGACGGTGAAGCGGTACGGCGCCGAACCGCCGCGCGCCCGCAGCGGGAGACCCTGGGTGCTCACCGGCGCGGTCGGGTCGACGATCCACACGGTGCCCTCGATCGGCTGGGTGATCCGCAGCGCCCCCACCGGCGAGCCCGGGACGGCCACCGCCGATCCGGCCAGCGGTGCCCGCGAGACCCACCGGTACTCCCAGCCCGATTGCGTGTCGTCGCTGCGGACGGCCTCGAGCGCATCGGGAACGACGGCGCCGGCGTCGGTTCCCGACCGGGTCGCAGCGTCGGTTCCCGACCGGGTCGCAGCGTCGGTTCCCGACCGGGTCACAGCGTCGGTTCCCGACCGGGTCACAGCGTCGGTTCCCGACTCGATGCGGCGGTGGGCGGCCCGCATCACGGCGTTGAACACGGGCCCCGCCCCCGTCACCCCGGTGGCCCCTCGCAGCGGGATCCGATCGAAGTTCCCGACCCACACCCCCACCGTGACCCGGTCCGTCCACCCCACCACCCAGTTGTCGTGGAAGCCCTGCGACGTACCGGTCTTGGCCGCCACCGGGAACTCGAAGCGCAGGGCGCTGTTGCGACCGAAGGCCGATGCCCGCGCCTCGTTGTCACGCAGGACGTCGGTGACGAGGAACGCCGTCGCCTCGCTGACCATCCGCTCGGCCGGAGGCGGCGGTGGGAGCCCGAGGTCGACACCCGGCGGCGGATCCGGCAGCACCGAGACGTCGAGGGTCCGGCCGCCCCGGGCGAAGGCCGCCGCCGCCCGGGTCAGCGAGAAGAGATCGGTCTCGGCCGCACCCAGCCCGAGGGTCAACCCGTAGGACTGGCCGTCGTCGGGCAGGGCGATGCCGCCCGCCTCCATGACCGCGGCGAGGGCCGGCGGGCCCATCCGGCGCAGCACCCGCACGGCGGGGATGTTCACCGACGAACCGAGCGCCTCGCGCATGGTGATCACGCCACGGAAGCTCTGGTCGTAGTTGAGCGGCGCGAAGGCCCGGCCGACCTCCCTGATCTCGAGCGGGAGGTCCTCGACGGGATCGTCCGGCGCGGCACCCCGCTCGAAGGCGGCGGCGTAGATGAACGGCTTCACCGTCGAGCCACCCTGCCGGGGCTCGAGGACCCCGTCGATCATCCCGCCGTGCGCGGCGTCGAAGAAGTCGCCGCTGCCCTCCCATGCGAGCACACCGCCCGTGACATGGTCGAGCACGATCACGGCCACGTTGTGCGCCCCGACCTCCTCGAGGCGGGGACGGGCGGCGACGATGGCGCCCTCGACGTCGGCCTGGAGCCCGGCGTCCAGCGTGGTGCGGACCGGGCCGCCGGGCACACCGGCGGCCCGGAGGGACACCGCGATCCGCCGGCCGAGGTGGGCGGCGGGGTCGGCCGGTCGGCCGGACGGCAGCACCGTGACCGGTCGGCGCGCCTCACGCCACGTCGCCTCGTCGATGGTGCCGGCCGACCGGAGCTGGTCGAGGATGCGGAGTCGGCGGTTCTCGGCGGCACCGGGCCGGCGGACCGGGTCGAGCCGGGTGGGCGCCTGGGGGACCGCCGCCAGGAGCGCCGCCTGCCCCCACGACAGCTGGGAGACCGGCACCCCGAAGTACCGGCTGGCCGCCGCCTCGGCCCCGATGATCCCGGCCCCGTAGGGGGCCTCGGCCAGGTAGG
>JBIKWW010000376.1:0-3939 GCA_044356125.1 Acidimicrobiia bacterium | reverse complement strand
TTGCCGGGCAGGGTCAGTTGCCGGGCAGGGTCAGTTGCCGGGCAGGGTCAGTTGCCGGGCAGGGTCAGTTGCCGGGCAGGGTCGGGGGCACCGTGGTCGAGGTGGGCATCGAGCTCGGAGCGGTGTCACCGGGGCCGGGAGCGGTCGTCGAGGTCGAGCTCGTCGAGGCGGGGACGGTCGAGCTCGTCGAGGCGGGGACGGTGGAGGTCGTCGAGGCGGGGACGCTCGAGCTCGTCGAGGCGGGGACGGTGGAGGTCGTCGAGGCGGGGACGGACGTGGCGGGGACGGACGTGGCCGGGCGTTCGGCCAGCGGCCGGGGGACGCGCTCGCCGTCGTACACGTAGACGGGCGTGCCGTTAGGGACGAGGTCGAAGAGCCACTCGGCGCTGGCCATGGTCACCCGGATGCAGCCATGTGAGGCGGGCGTGGCAGGGACGCTGCGGGAGCCGTGCACGGCGATGCCACCGTTGAAGTACAGGGGGTTGTACAGCGCTCCGAGCCTGGACTCGCGGAAGCCGAGGATGCGGTTGTAGACCCGGAACGAACCACCCGGCGTGCGGGCGACGTCGCACACGATCTTGCCGCCCTGTTCGGGGTCGGGGTCGCAGAAGCGCTCGCCGTTGCCCGACGAGATCGACAGGATCGACCGCAGCGAGCCATCGACGTACAGGAGCAGCACCTGGCGCGGCAGGTCGATCTCGATCCGGGTGGCCCCACCGGCGGGGACGATCGGGTCGGGTTCGGTGCCCTGCTCGAGCACGTCGAGCACGGCCTGGTTGGCCCGCCCGGTCCGCGGGAGCCCCCACGCCTTCTGGACGGCCATCACGGCGTGGTACGTCTGCCCCCCGTAGTTCCCGTCCGGGGCCGAGACGTCGTAGCGGTTGTCGATCAGCAGCTGCTGCAGGCGGGCCACGGCGGCCCCCTTGGCCCCGATGCCCAGGCCGCGTGAGGGCGTGGAGTTCCCGCCGCTCCCGCTCCCGGGGCGGCCGGCCATCGAGGGCCGGTCGCTGCCGGCCGCCGGACCCGGGCGGGTCGTGGGGCTGGCCGCCGGACGGGTCGTGGGGCTGGGCTGGGCGGTCGGCGGCGGTCGCTTGGGGACCGTCGGCCCGACGGCACCGGCGGTGGGTGTCCACGCCGGGATCAGGCCCGACCCGACCGGACCGAGGGCAAGGCCCAGTACCACGGCGACGAGGGCCGGTACGGAACGCGACCGACGGGCGCGACGGTCGGGATGTGAGGCCCGACGGTGCGGGCGCGGGCGGATCGGTTCGTTCACGACGGCCGGACTCCGGGGCGGGGAAGGTGGTGGCCAGTATGGCCCAGCCGCGTCGCGCCACCGGCCGCGCCGCCCGGTACGGTGCCGCTCCTGCCGTCACCGGCGAAGTCGACTTCCCCACTCGGGATTCCTGCGTTACGATACCCGTATCGCAAACCCGCTGCGAGGCGGTGAGTTCGACGGTCGGCAAGTGCTGGGGGGCGCCTGCCGACCGTCATCGCGTTCGGGCCGGGTTCCGGTCCGGGTCCGGTGGGGGTCCGGTGGGGGTCCGGTGGGGTCAGGCCCGCCAGGTGGCCCAGGCCGTCGGTGTCAGCGACGTCAGGTCGCTCACGAGGAGGCCCTCGTTCCCGATGGTGACGAGGGCGCCGTCGACGATCATCGACCGGCTGATCGGGCTGCCCCACGCCCCGGGGAAGCCCGGGCCGGTCCCCGGGATGGACGACCCCGGTCCCGGATGGGCGATGCGGCCCCGCTGGTTCAGTGCCGCCCGGGGGGCGGCACCGACCCGCACGACGACGGCCCCGGCCTCGGGGGCGGTGACGGACCGGGCGACGCCCCACCAGGGCAGCACGACGTCACGGGTGGGGCCCCACCACAGGAAGGCGAGGTGGTTCGTCTCGGCCTCCGAGTTGCCGCCCAGGGTCAGCTGGCTCACCCGCTGGGGCCGGTTCACGTCGTTGACGTCGAACACCGAGAGCTGCGTGCCGAGCACCCGCCCGTTGGCATCGGCGTCCTGTCCGACCCCGAGCAGCAGCCCGTTGCCGATCGGGTGGAGGTAGGAGGAGTAGCCGGGGATCTTGAGCTCGCCGGCCAGACGGGGGTTGAAGGGATCGGCCAGATCGATCACGTACAGCGGGTCGGTCCGGCGGAACGTGACCACGAAGCCGAGGTCGCCGATGTAGCGCACGGCGAAGATCTGCTCGTTGCGTCCGAGCCCGCCGACGGAGGCGATGGTGACGAGGCGGGATCCGCTGCGGCCCATCGTCCGCACCGTGGAGGTCGTCGTGCCGCCGAACCCGGCCCCGGACTCGGTGGTGGCCACCCGCAGCACCCCCTTCCACTCGCTCATGGCGAACTGGTTGAGCAGGGTGCCGGGAACCCGGCCGGAGGCGATCCACCGGGCACCGTCACGGGTACCCATGGAGAACGCATGGATCGACGTCGTGGGCCCGGTCGTGGGCCCGGTCGTGGGCCCGGTCGTGGGCCCGGTCGCGGGGCCCGTGACGGGACCCGGCACGGCCGAGGACGGACCGGGCCCGACCACGACATCGCCCTCGATCGGCATCGGCCCCGGGAAGCGCTGGGCCCATCCGGTGGTGGCCACGTAGAGGGTGTCGGCCGAGGCGTACACGACCGATCCCGAGCCGATGACCCCGGCCGAGCCGTCGACGACGGGGCGGGTCGTGGCTGGATCGAGCTCGACGGTGGCGATCCAGGTGATGGCCAGCCCGGAGAACTCGTCGGGCCGTCCGACCTCACCGCAGGACAGCGCCTGGCCGAGTGGGCCGGTGGAGCCATCGGCCGCCTCGCGGTAGGTGCGGGGCAGCCAGTCGCCGGCCGGGGCGGTCCGCACGATCCGGCGGTTGGCGGCGGTGGCGGCGTCGAGGGAGCGCTGGTCGTTCCCGGTCGGACGCACGAAGCGGGAGCCGAGGCGGGCCCCGAGGTCGGTCTGCACGACCAGCCGGACCCGCCCGTCGACGGAACGGGCCGAGACGGACTGCCCTTCGAGGTACTGGCGTCGCACGAAGACCGGCCGGGTGGGGTCGCCCACGTCGTAGACGCCGACCGCCGTCTCCGGGCCGGCCGGGGTGAACGCTGAGCTGATCGTGGCGAGCCGGCTCCCGGCCAGGATGAGCTGGGTGGCGCCGGCGTTGGCAGGGAGCGCGATGGTGGCCACCACGTTCGCCGTCCGGCCGGCCGAGGCCGATGCCCGGGTGTCGACGATCTGCACCGAGCGGGCGGTGGCGACGTAGACGTAGCGGCCGTCGTTCTCGGCCAGGTCGCCTTCGTCGATGCCCTCCTCCTGGGTGTTGGTCCCCGAGCTGCCCGGAGCGGCCGCCCCGGACACGCCCGCTGCGGCGTCCGCAGCGGGGGCCGCTGCGACCGGGGACGTGCCGGTTCGCTGGACGGCGATGTCGGACATGATGAGGCCCTCGAACCCGAACGGACCCGTGAGCCGCTCGGCCTCGGGCCTCAGGTAGGCGAGGAACGCCGCACACGAGCTGAACCGCCGGTAGCGGGCCTCGTTCGCGGACTTCGATGCGGTCGCGGACTTCGATGCGGTCGCCGACTTCGATGCGGTCGCCGACTTCGATGCGGACGCCGAGGCCGAGACGAGCGGGAGCCCGGCGCCCACGACGGTGGCGGCCGTCAGCCCGAGCACGGCGAGCGAGCGACCCAGGGCCGGACCCCGATGAGGGGCGGCCTCGGTCCGGTGGGGCCGGGCGGGGCGTCGAGGTGCGTTCATGAGGTGCCTTCCCGGGTGGCCTTCCTCAACCACCCGACCCTGTGACGTCGCCATCATCGGCTCCGGTTCCCGGCGGCTGCAGCAGTGGTCCGCCCGCTCCGCCGTGGTGGGCCGATCGGACCGGGTCCCCGGAGCCTGTCGGCCGGGGCCTGTCGGCCGGGGCCTGTCGGCCGGGGCCTGTCGGCCGGGGCCTGTC
>JBIKWW010000374.1:0-3949 GCA_044356125.1 Acidimicrobiia bacterium | reverse complement strand
ATTGCGGCCGTTCCAGCGCCGGAGCTGATCCCTCATGCAACTCTCTCTCCTCGCCATCGAAGAACTCGATGGCCTCCATTGCGGCGGCGCCGCGCCACAGGGACCGCAGCGGCGTCCGGGCGGGCCTCGCCATCGAAGAACTCGATGGCCTCCATTGCGGCATGTCGACGGCGGCAACCGCGGTTGCTGCTGCCGCCCCTCGCTCGCCATCGAAGAACTCGATGGCCTCCATTGCGGCACCGGCGACGTTCGCCGGCTGGCTCTGGCTTCGCACGACTCGCCATCGAAGAACTCGATGGCCCCCATTGCGGCGGGACGACCCTGGATGGGCCCGGGGGCGGCCGGGGCAGGGCGCTATGCTGAACGACGTTCAGTACGGACCGATCGGGGTTCGGCGGGAAGGGCGCATGCGCACGGCGACGGTGACCGGTACGACCGAGGGCGGCGACCCGCGGATCTCCTTCGGTGACGTCGTGAGGCTCTACGACACCGACGCCTCCGGCCTCATCTACTTCGGAGCGGCCACGAGATGGGCCACCGAGGCCACCTTCGAGCTCATGGCCGCCATCGGTCGCACCGTCGAGTTCGACGGCGGTTGGGTGACGCCGGTGCGGGCGGCGAACTTCGAGTACCTCACCCGCCTCGCCATGGGCGACGACATCACCGTGTCGGCCTGGTTCGCCCGCGTCGGGCGCACCAGCTTCGAGATCGAGATCGACGTCGCCCGCGACGGCGCCACCTGCGTCCGGGCCCGCATGACCCACGTGCACGTCAACCTGGCTGACGGGCGGACCGGCCCCGTTCCGGCGGAGATCGCCGCCCTCGCCGTCGCCCGGGGCTGAGCCCTCAGCCGATCGCCCGCGCCGGTTCCAGCACGTCGCGGGCGACCTTCTCGATCAGCGCCGGTCGGTAGGGCGGACCCACCTGCAGCATGAAGCGGCCGACCCCGACAGCGGCGTACTCGGCGAGGCGTTCCAGGATGTCCTGGGGCGAGCCGGCCAGCACCCGCTCACGCACCGCCTCGACGGTCATCCCGGTCAGCGCGGCGCGACGCTCCAGCAGCGACTCCACACGTGCCCTCGAATCGTCGATGATCACCTGGGCGTAGGAGGACCGGGCGATCGTGGCCGGGTCCCGACCGACGTCGGCACAGTGCGCCGCAAGTACCTCCGCCTTCCCGGCGATGAGCCCGGGAGTGCCCGCGATGTTCCACTCGTCGGCGTGTCGGGCGACGATCCGCAGCGTCCGGCGCTCTCCGCCACCGCCGACGATCACGGGCGGGCGGGGCTTCTGCAGCGGCATGGGCCCGATCGCCGGTGCGTCATCGGGGCCGACCGGGGTGCCGTCCTCGTGGCGCCCGGGATCGGCGAAGTCGAGCGCGTAGTAGCGACCGGAGAACTGCGGTCGCTCCTCGGACCACACCCGCCCGATGATCGTCAGGGCCTCGTCGAGGCGGTCGAGACGCTCTCGCGCCGAGGGGAACGGCCAGCCGAAGGCGCGGTGCTCCTGCTCGAACCAACCCGACCCGATCCCGAGCGCCGCCCGTCCCCCGGAGATGTGGTCGACGGTCGTGACGATCTTGGCCAGCAGCGCCGGATGCCGGAACCCGTTGCAGGTGACCAGGGTCCCGATGGTCACGTCCCGGGTCACCTGGGCGAAGGCCGCCAGCACCGTCCATGCATCGAACTGAGACCCCGCCATCGAGGCTGCCGCGGCGGGGAGCTGATGGTCGATGACCCACAGCGAGTCGAAGCCGCACTGGTCGACCAGGCGGGCCACGTCGACGAGCTCGGGCCAGGACGTGTGCTGCTGCGGGACGATCGCTCCGATCCGCACGGGGTCAGCCGTGAACCAGGGAGAGCGCGGCGACGGCTGCGGCCGCCGTCCGCTCGGGCTGATCCCACTCCACCAGATGGCCGGCGTCGTCGATCACGGTCGTGCCCGCGTGGTCAGGGAGCGAGACGGCCCAGCGGTCGCGGTAGGACGGGCCCATGAGCCGGTCCTCGGCGCCCCAGATCACCGAGACGGGAACGCGCACCCGGGCGATCCGCTCGGCCAGACCGTGGTCGGGCAGCGGCCACATCAGGGAGGCGGCAGCCGTACGGCAGCGGTACCTCGACACCTCACGCTCCATCAGCCCGTCGGCGCCGAGGCCGGGAGGATCCTCCAGGAACCGGGCCGCACGGGCCGGATGCCGCAGCCACCACGCCGCCTGGCGGGGCGTGCGCTCCGACCAGATGTCATGGACGGGGTCGTCGTCGTTCCACAGGCCGAGCGGCGACAGCAGCACGAGCCGGCTCGTCACATCGGGACGGATCGCCAGCAGCTCGCACGCCAGCATGGCCCCGGTGCTCGCAGCGATGAGCGGAACGCCGATCAGACCGGCCGCCTCCAACGTCTCGGAGGTGGCGACGAGCCACTCGTGCAGCGAACGCAACGTACGCGGCTCGGAACCCTGGAAGTTGGGGAGGCTCGGCGCGACCACGCTGACGTGACCGCCGAGGGCCTCGAGGAAGGGATGGATCCCCGGGTTGCCGAAAGGACCGTGCAGGTAGCCGACAGCGGGCCCCGAGCCGCAGCGTTGCACGCCGATCATCGCCGGGCCCGGGCACCGTCGGGAGCGGGCACGTGCCGGGTGCCGCCCACGGCGTGCTGGGGCCACCACAGGTCCTCCCACTGGTCGTCGAAGAGGCCCTGGACCTCGGGCAGCACCTTCTCGCCGAACATCCGCAGGTTGTAGGAGCACAGCTCCTTGGACATGTTGCCGAAGTGGCCGAGCAGCATCATGTGGCCGCAGTTGAGCTGGGTGGCCACGTGATGGAGCTTCTCGGCCACCTGGGTGGGGCTGCCGATCAGGATGTAGCCGGCGTCGACCATCTTCTCGAAGGTCAGATCGCCCAGCGCCGACTTGCTGCCCGCCTTGGCCTTGGTGGTCTCACCGGGGCCACCCTTGGCCGCCATCTCGACCTGGCTCGCCACACCGGCGCGCACCGTCGCCTCGGTCTTGTAGCCCGGCGGCTCGGCGTAGCCGCCGTGGACGTGCAGGCACCGGCGGTAGAAGTACTCGGCCGGCTCCCGGTAGAGGTCGAGCGCCTCCTGCTCGGAGTCGGCGACGGCGATGAACTGGGCGAAGCCGCTGCGGTAGGGGTTCGGGTCGAGGCCCAGCTCCTTCACGTGGTTCCAGAAGCCGCGCATCTGGGTGAGGCCCAGCTTCCAGCCGTAGTAGCTGAGGTAGCAGTAGACGTACTGCTGCTCGGCGCACCACTGCCACGTCTCGACGGAGCCGCCACCGGGGATCCAGATCGGCGGGTGCGGCTGCTGCAGCGGCCGGGGCCAGCAGTTGACCTGGCGCAGCTTGGTGTAGTGGCCATTGAAGGTGAAGGGCTCATCGCGGGTCCAGGCCGCCATGATGAGGTCGTGGGCCTCGTTGTAGCGGTCCCGCAGGGTCGCCGGGTCCACGCCGTAGGCGAAGCAGGTGTCCATCGGCGTGCCCACGGGGAAGCCGGCCACCAGCCGGCCCCCCGACAGCACGTCGAGCATGGCGAACTCCTCGGCCACCCGGAGCGGAGGGTTGTACAGCGCCAGGGAGTTCCCCAGCACCACGATCGCCGCATCACGGGTGGTGCGGGCCAACGTCGAGGCCATCAGGTTGGGAGAGGGCATGAGGCCGTACCCGTTGGCGTGGTGCTCGTTGACGGCGACCCCGTGGAAGCCCACTTCGGCGGCGAGCTCGAGCTCGTCGAGGTAGTCCCGGTACATCGCATGGCCCTTGACCGGGTCGTACAGCTTGGGGTCGATGTCGACCCAGACCGACCTCGACGTCTCGGTGAAGTCGGCCGGCAGATCGGCATAGGGCATGAAGTGGAACGAGATGGCTTTCACGGGGTCGTCTCCGTCAGCGGGGAACGGTGATGGCGGGATGCAGGCGAGGAGCCGCGGAGCCGCGGCG
>JBIKWW010000373.1:0-3951 GCA_044356125.1 Acidimicrobiia bacterium | reverse complement strand
CGACTTCTGGGGGTGGTGCTGGTACGCCGGCAACGCCAGCTGCTGTGCCGACGGCGGCCTCAAGAAGATCTGCGACTGCTGCCGCTCGAAGTACCCCAACGTCCAGGGTTACTGCCCCGACGGTTCCTCGGTCTTCTGCGTCGTGGAGAGCTGCCTGGAGGACCCCCGCGTGCAGCGCGTTCCCCTCGACCGCTGGATCTCGGCCACCGTCGCCGAGACCTCGGCCGAGCGCACCGCCGCCCGGATCGCCGCCGGCGCCGCCCCCACCGTGGTGATGACCAGTGCCGACGACCCGCTCCTCGCCGCCGTCGCCCTCCCCGTCGCCGCCGAGCTCGGCGTCCCTCTGCTGCTCGTGCCCGGGGCCTCGGTGCCGGCCGCCGTCGAACGGGAGCTGACGCGCCTGGGCACGACGCGCATCGTCATGGTGGGCGGGGGCATGTCGGCCGCCGTGGTCGGGACGCTCGCCACCGGCCGGGCCCTCGACCGCATGGCCGACACCGTGGCCGGCATCGCCGCCGTGTCGGTCGAGATCGCCAAGTGGGTGGTCAACCGGACCGGCCGCAAGGAGTGCGTGGCTGTCGGGGCCGGCGCCGCCTCGGCCGCCCTGGCCGGTGTGGTCGGCGGCCTGGCCGGAACCCGTCGCATGCCGCTGCTGGTCTCCGCCGACGCCGTCACCGCGCTGCGCTCCGCCGTGGGCGCCGACACCACCGTCACCTGGATCGGCGCCGACTCCGGAGCACCGGCCACCCCCGGGGCTTCCGACCGGGTCGTCACCGACGCCGACCCGAGCGCCCTCAGCCGCAAGGTCGCCCAGATCGCGCTCGACGCCGAGCCCGCCGCCCAGTTCCGCATGGCCGTCTCCCTGGCCGGCGCCGGACCCTTCAGCGCCGCCTTCCTGGCGCCGGGCACGCTCGCCGTGCTCACCGGAGGACCCGAGATCGACCCGGCGCTGCGCGACTGGATCATCGGCGTCGCCGCCCGCTTCTCGGGCGCCGAGACCTCCTTCGCCCCGTCGGCCACGCTCAGCGCCGCCGGCACCTACCAGCTCCAGTCGGCCCTCAACGGGTTCATGGCCCACGTCCTCACCGGGGTGTCCGGCCAGGGGCTGCCGGTCGTCGCCCAGCCGATGGCCGAGCGGGAGATCGGCAAGGCCCGCGTGCGCCCGCCGTGGCCCGGCCGCCAAGCGCCCCCGGTCGTTTCCCGCATCGCGAAGGGCCCCTGAACCGGTGCCCGCCGGAGCGGCCACGCTCCCGGTGACCGCCGCCGTCCTCGGCACCGTGGCCGGCATCCAGGCCCTGTGGTCGCCCTGAGGCCTCTCGGTCGCGGAGACCCTCGCACCGTCGGTCCGGCGGTCCCGGTTGCCACTGCTCGTGCTGGTGCTGCTGGCCGGCGGCACCGTCACCGGCGTCGGAGTGCCCGTCGTGATCGCCGTGCTGGCACAGCGGTTCGGCCCCGGTTCCGGGCCGGGTCGTTGGTGGGTGGCGACGGGTCTCGTCGGCGGGGCGCTCGTCCTGGACCGCCTCGGAGTCCGTGCCCCGGCGGTCGGGCGGCAGGTGCCCCAGCCCTGGGGTCACCGGCACGGCCCGTGGGCGGCGGCGCTGCGCTACGCCCCCCGGCTCGGGTTCGGACCGGCGACCATCGTGCCCTCCTGGCTGTGGTGGGCCGGCCTCGGGGTCGGCACGGTGGGAGGTGTCACGAGCGCGCTGGCCTTCGGCATATCCTATGTGTGCATACGATGTGGGACGACCGTGGGGATCGGCGCCGGAATCCCCGATGGCGTGGCCATGGCGCAGCGGATGCGACGCGTCGCCGCCGCCCGCCCGGCGGCCGACCGCCTCGCCGTGGGGGCCGGCCTCATCGCCACCGCCGTGCTGACCGCGCAGGCCCTCCGATGACGCCCCCGGCCCGCGTCCTGCCCCCCGATGCCGAGGTGGCCGCACTCCTCCCCGGAGCGCGGCGCGACGACTCCCGTGGGGGACCCCTCGACCTGGCCGCCGCCGCCCTCCTCGAGCCCGATCCCCACCACGAGCGCGCCCGCCTCGTCACCCGAGGCTTCGTCGATGGCTGCGCCCGCTGGTGGGACGCCCCCAGGGTGACGGCCCAGATGACGGTGCTGCGACTGGGCGGCGACGACCAGGCCGCGCTCTCCGTGCTCGACGTACGCGACACCATGGAGGCGGCCGGGATGTCGGTGTCCGCTCCGGGACGCAGGACCACCGCGATGATCCGCTCCGGGGCGCCCATCAGCGCGCACACGAATGTGCAGGCTTCGTTCGTCGACCAGATCATCTGCGCGCAGATGGACTCCGATCGCGAGGACGACATCGCCGTCGCCACCGCCGCCGTCGGTCCGCTCCACCTGATCGCCGTGGTCGCGGTCGAGCCCGACGGGGAGCCCGGCGGATCGGCGCTGCCCCTGGCCGTCGCCCTGATCCAGATCGCCGGAGCCAGGGCCTCGGGGGGCTCCGGGCCCGACCGGTGACGGCGCCGGCCGGGCCGCGCCGGGACGCTCAGGGGCCGGCGACGAGCATCCGCTCGGCCATCCCGAGCAGGGCCAGCTCCGAGCCCGGCCGCCCCAGCAGGTCGGCGCCGACCACCGCCACGCCGGAGCGGTCCTGCGGACCGGGGACGGCGACGGCCGGCAGCCCCGACGTCGCCGACAGGTGGCAGTTCCCGCTCGCCTGACGGGCCCCGAGCGGCGCCGGATCGGCCGTGCTCGTCGGCGTCGCCAGGGCGAGGAGGTCCGACGCCTCGAGCACCCCGATCAGCCGGTCCCGCACCTGGGCCCGGGCGGCCACCCGGCTGCGCCACCCCCGCGGGTCGGCGACCCGGGCGGCGAGGCGGAGCGGGTCCAACCACGGATCCGGGCCGGGTCCGGCGGCACCGGCCCGCCGCGCCGCCAGGTAGAGCGAACGCGACGCCAGGGCCTCGTCCTCGATCACCGACGCCCCCGGCAGCACGGGGAGCCGGACCGGGACCAGCACCGCCCCCGCGGCCCGGAGGCGGTCCAGCACCGTCGTGCCGTCGGCCCCGACCCGCCAGCGGCCCATGGCGGACACCACCCCGATGCGCGGGGCCGCACCGGGGCCGTCGGGCAGCAGTGCGCTGGAGCCGGCCGCCGGGTCCCGGGCGTCCGGGCCGGCCATCACCGTGAGGGCGGCGGCGATCAGCGCCGGGTCGGTGCCGATCACCCCGACCGTGTCCTGGGTCGGGCTCAGCGGCACCACCCCGGCCCGGCTGAGGACGCCGGAACCGGGCCGCAGCCCGACGAGCCCGGTCGCCGCCGCCGGGTAGCGGATCGATCCGCACGTGTCGGTGCCGAGCGCCAAGGGGACCCAGCCGGCGGCCACCGACGCCGCCGCTCCGGCCGACGACCCGCCGGCGTTGCGACCCGGCCGCACCGGGTTGACCGTCTGGCCGCGGACCTCGCTGCGGCCCCTGACCCCCCGGGCCCAGGTGTCGAGGTTGGTGGTCGCCACCACGATCGCCCCGGCCGAGCGCAGCCGGGCCACGACCGGCGCGTCACGGGTGACCGGCCCCAGCCGCTGCAGGGCCAGGGCACCGGCCGAGGTGGCGACCCCGGCCACCTCGATGTTGTCCTTCACCGTGACCGGGATCCCGTCCAGGGGGCCCCGCTCCCCGGGTGGCCCCGCCCGGTCGGCCTCGGCGGCGCGGCTGCGGGCATCGGCCAGCACGGTGACCGTCGCCCGCAGACGGCCGTCCTCGGCGGCGATCCGCTCCAGTGCCGCCGTGACGAGATCGACCCGGCGGGGAGGACCTGCGGCCGATCCTCCTGCCGACCCTCCTGCCGATCCTCCTGCCGACCCGGCGGCCGACCCCGCGGCCGGCAGGAGGACCCCGGCCACCACGAGCCCGGCCACCACGAGCCCGGCCGCCACGAGCCCGGCCGCCCGTCGCCCCCGGGACACGGGCACCGCCTCAGCGCTCGAC
>JBIKWW010000041.1:0-13646 GCA_044356125.1 Acidimicrobiia bacterium | reverse complement strand
CGTGCCGGCGTAGATCGTGCCGGCACGGGCGTTGAGGAACACGCCCACCCAGTTTGCGCTGTCGTTGGTCGCTCCCGGCGAGTCGTGACGGAACGCCGTGTGCGGACCCTGGCCCACCGGAACGAGAGCCTCCGGGCCGAGGATGTCGATCGCCAGTTCGGTCACCTGCTGGTGGTAGTGGCTCCAGAGCAGCTTGCCCGTGGATGACTCCGGCCCGGGTTGGCGGCCGGAGAGGAACGAGGTCAGGGCCCGGTACCCGAGGAAGCGCATGAGCTCGACGGTGGTGTGGGCCCGGGCGAGGCGCTGGCGGATGTGCGGGTCGGCCGTGGCCCCCCGCTCCCGGGCGAGCTCCAGCAGCCGGTCCAGCTCGGCCCGGAACCCGATGGCGTTGACTGCGGCACCCGCTCCGCGCTCGTTGCCGAGCAGCGTCATGGCGACCGCCCATCCGGCGTTGGGCTCGCCGAGGACCGCGTCCTTCGGACAGCGGGCGTCGGCGAAGAACACCTCGTTGAACTCCGACTCGCCCGACATCATCTTGATGGGGCGGACCTCCACGCCCGGCTGGCGCATGTCGACGAGCAGGAACGTGATGCCCTGGTGCTTGAGGGCGTCAGGGGCGGTTCGGGCCAGCACGAAGATGTGGTTGGCGAGGTGGCCCGCGGAGGTCCAGATCTTCTGGCCGTTGATGACCCATTCGTCACCGTCCAGGACGGCCCGGCACCCGAGGTTGCCGAGATCGGAACCTGCTCCGGGCTCGCTGTAGCCCTGGCACCAGCGATCCTCGCCGGCCAGGATCCGGGGCAGGTAGTGGCGCTTCTGGGCCTCGGTCCCCCATTTGAGCATGGTGTTGCCCAGCATCGAGATGCCGAAGCCGTCGTTGGGGCCGCCGGTGGGCACGCCGGCGCGGGCGAACTCCTCGGCCAGCACGACGCTCTCGACCGGGGAGAGCCCGGCGCCGCCGTACTCCTTGGGCCACGACACGGCGAGATAGCCGCTGTCGGCGAGCACCTGGCGCCACGATGCGGTGAAGGACCTGGCGTCTGCGTGGCTCAGCGCGCCGATGCCCTTCCATCCAGCCGGGAGCTTCTCGGCGAGGAAGTCCCGGATCCGCTCGCGGTAGACGTCGGCTTCGGCCGGGTAGCGCAGGTCCATGGCCTGACGATACGCCCCGGACGGTGTCCGGCCACCAGCCGAGGTCCCGGGCGGGCGCGCTTTGGGGTCCCGGGCCGACCCACCCTACGATCGCGGCGCCCTGAACCACTCGAGGAGTGACCCCATGAGCTCGATCGACTCCCAGACCCTCCCCGCCGACGAAGCCGAGGCCTTCCGGGCCCGCTGCCGCGCCTTCCTGGAAGCGAACGCGACGGGAATCCCCGCTGCGGTCCGCACGGCCAACGACCGGGGCGGGTCGCTCATGGCGGTGGCCAAGGAGTTCCAGGGGAAGCTGGCCGCCGCCGGGCTCGCCGGGATCGTCTTCCCGAAGGAGTTCGGCGGAGCGGGTCTCACGCGGGCCCACGAGCGCATCTGGCGCGAGGAGTACGCCAGGTTCCCGGACATGACGAGCGAGCTCACGATCAGCCACGGGATGTGCCTGCCCGTGCTCAACGACTTCGGTTCCGAGGACCAGAAGCGCCGCTTCCTCGGCAGCAACATCAGTGGCGAGCACGTCTGGTGCCAGATGTTCTCCGAGCCGGGCGCCGGTTCCGATGTGGCGAGCCTGCAGACCAAGGCCGAGCTCGACGGTGACGAGTGGGTCATCAACGGCCAGAAGGTCTGGACGACCCTCGCCCACGTGTCGGACTACGGGATCATCATCGCCCGCACCAACCCGGAGGCCCCCAAGCACGCCGGCATCTCGATGTTCATCCTCGACATGAAGGCGCCCGGTGTCGAGATCCGCCCGATCCACCAGATCGACGGCGGCCGCCACTTCAACGAGATCTTCTTCACCGACGTCCGCATCCCGAAGGACTGGCTCGTCGGAACCCTGAACAACGGCTGGAACCAGGCCACGGCGATGCTCATGTACGAGCGTGTCGCCATCGGCACGGGATCCTCCAGTGGTGTCACGCACCCGAACGCCGACCGCCTGATCGACGATGCCGTCAAGCTCGGTCGCAGCAAGGACCCGGTCGTGCGTCAGGCGCTGATGCGCGTGTACTCCGAGGAGACGACCAAGTCGCTCGTCGCCATGCGCACCCGGGCCGAGATGAAGGCCGGGAAGGCCCCCGGGCCCGGCGGGTCCCTCGGCAAGCTCCACGGCGCCAAGATCGCCCGCCTGCTGCGGACGGTGACGGGCCAGATCCACGGTGCGCACCTGCAGGCCTGGCAGCCCGGTGACCGCGAGGAGATGATCGCCCGCGGCGTGATCACCAGCTTCTCGGCCAACATCGCCGGCGGTACGGACGAGATCCAGAAGAACATCATCGGTGACCGCGTGCTCGGCCTGCCGCGCGAGCCAATGGTCGACAAGGACGTCCCGTTCAAGGACCTCAGGGTCGGCACGCAGCGCGGCTGACCTCCGAGGCCCGTCCGGCGGCGCAACCGGGGCCGTCAGCGTCGGCTGACGGCGCCCAGACCCGCCACCATCGGGAGGTCGAGGAACGTGGCGATGCCCGGCGCACGGCCCATGAGATAGGGCAGAACGTTGACGGCAT
This sequence comes from Acidimicrobiia bacterium, assembly GCA_044356125.1. Lineage (GTDB taxonomy): Bacteria > Actinomycetota > Acidimicrobiia > Acidimicrobiales > JANYDT01 > JBIKWW01. The sequence continues at coordinate 10,989 of JBIKWW010000041.1, read as the reverse complement.
GGGCGGCTGTCGAGGCCAGCACGTCGCGGTTCCAGCGGTGCGGCAGCGACACGTGCATCCGGGGCACGCCGTGGACGGTCACCGACCAGTCCCCCGTCGGCCACTCCGGGGCGGCGTCGGCGTGCATCCGCCAGACGGTCTCCTGGGTGACGAGCGCACGCCCGTCGACCACCGCTTCCCAGCGCCACCGCTGACCGGCCACGGTCCCCGCCCGGACCTCGCCGGCCGCCGTGGTGAGGTCGTGCTCGGCGAGCCAGGCCGTCATGTCCGAATCGACCCGCTCGACATCGACCCCCAGTCCCTCGGCGACCATCGTGACCGCCTCGGTGAACAGGCCGTCGAGCCAGAACCGGTGCCGACGGGCGCCGGCTGCGAACGCCTCCGGCGTCCGGCCGAAGTTCATCATGTCGAACATGATCTCCGGCGAGGGGTAGTGCTGGAAGTTGGAGATCTCCTGGACCTCCACGCGATCGACCCGCAGTGAGAGACCGGTGAGCAGCAGCGGGAGAAGATCGCCGAACCAGCCGGGGTTGGCGCCCGTTCCGTGGAAGCAGCTGCCGCCGACGGCGCACGCATCGAGGATGCGCCCGTGCACGTCGGGTCCGTGCACCTTGGGGTACATGTAGCCGACGGTCGTGACCACGTGCTTGCCGGAGGCCAGCAGCCTGCAGAAGTCGTCGACGTCACGGCCGGGGTCGTCGCCGTGGACGAGGGACGGCAGCGGCATGTGGAGCACGGCATCGGCGTCGAGCGCCACGATGGCATCGACGTCATCGGTGGCGATCACCCCCGTCGGCGCTGCGCCGCACAGCTCCCCGGCGTCGGTGCCGGCCTTGGCCGGGCTGCTCACGAGCACGCCGGCGAGCTCGAGGCCGGGACGCTCGATGACGGCCCGGAGCGCGTGGCGCCCCACGTTGCCCGTGGACCACTGGACCACCCGGATCGGCCGGGACCTGCGCTCACTCGCCATGGACGCATGCTGCCCCGTCCGGTGCCCTCCGGCCAGTCCGAGGCGCCGGTCGGCTCCGATCGGCCCGGTGGGCCGGGCCGCCCGCCGGACGAAGCGGGTGGAGGCCCGGCGAACCCGTCCGGAGGCTGGGCATCCGCGGTCGGGTCGGCCTACGCTCGTCGGGATCCGACGCCGCCCAGGGAGCGCACCGAGATGAGCGAACCGTCGACCGACAGCCCCGCGGTGGACTTCTTCGATCGAGCAACCAATGACTGCCCCTACCATGCCTACCGGGCGTTGCGGGAGCAGGCCCCGGTCTGGTTCGACCAGCGCGTCGGGATGTGGGTGATCACCCGGTACGACGACGTGAAGATGGTGCTGCTCGACACCGAGCGCTTCACCAGCGAGCGCCCGGCGTCCGCCCGCCGCGGGAAGCTCGGCGAGGAGGTCCGCCGCCTCTACGAGGAGAAGGGGTGGGTCCCGGCGCCCACGCTCGCCGGCCGGGACGACCCCAACCACAAGCAGATGCGGTCGCTGTTCAACCACGCCTACCGGCCCAACCGCATCAAGGAGCTCGAGCCGACGATCCAGCGCTACGCCCACGAGCTGCTCGACCGGGTGAGCGCCTCGGGCCGCATGGACGTCGTCGCCGACCTGGCGGTGCCGCTGCCGCTCATGGTCATCGCCGTGCAGGTCGGCGCCGACATGGGTGACATCTGGCGGATCAAGGCGTGGACCGACGCCTGGGTGCAGCGCCTCGGGATGATGCAGACGCCCGAGGAGGTGATCTGGTCCACCGAGATGGAGATCGAGGCGCAGCAGTACTTCCAGCGGATCTTCGATCGGCTCCGCGCCGAGCCCGACGACACGCTGCTGTCGGATCTCGTCAACACCGTGATCCCGGAATGGGGGCGCACCCTCAACGACAACGAGCTCCACGCCGAGATGATGGCGGACACCTTCGTGGGCGGGTCGGAGACCACGACGAACGCCATCTCGGCCGGGATCCGGCTCCTCATCGAGCATCCCGACCAGTGGGCGCTCCTGAAGTCCGACCCGGCGACGCTGCTGCCCGTTCTCGTCGAGGAGGTCCTGCGCCTGGAGAGCCCGGTGCAGGCGCTGTTCCGGATGACGACCTGCGACGTGGAGCTCCACGGCGTGACGATCCCCAAGGGATCCATGGTGTCCATCCGCTACGGGGCGGCCAACCGCGACGAGCGGACCTTCGACAACGCCGAGCGCTTCGATCTGACCCGCCCTGACGCCCGTCAGCACGTCGCCTTCGGTCACGGTGTGCATCACTGCCTCGGCGCCCCCCTGGCGCGCCGGGAACTGCTGCACGCGTTCACGGCCGTCGTCGAGCGCTTCGAGCGGATGTGGTTCATCGAGGGGGCGAACGACTTCTCGATCGCCCCCAACTACAGCCTCCGGGCGCTCACGGCCCTGCACATCGGGTTCGAACCGGTCGCCCGCTGACGGTCCGCGCCGCAGATGCGCGGTCGTTGATGCCTGTCCCGCGGAGTACCCGGGAACGGCGCCTGCTCAGACGCTGAGTCGGCGGCGCAGGGCGTAGGCCGCCGACGGGAGCAGCACGGCCGCTCCCCCGAGGAGCACGCCCACGGCCCGGAGCACGTCGCCGGTCGTCGCCGTGGCGCCCATGAGGGCGACGAGGCCGTCGACGGCCCATGCGTGGGGGGTGACGTGTCCGACGAGCCGGAGCGCCGGCGGGACGATGTCGAGCGGCCACATGCAGCCCCCCAGCATCCCCAGCCCGATGCCGATCACCGGGCCGAGCGACACCGCCTGCTCGCTGGAACGGGCGTACGCCCCCACGAACAAGGCCACCGCCGTCGCGAGGAGAGCGAAGGCCCCGATCACCGCCGCCACTCCGAGCGGGTTGCCCCAGGAGATGCCGAACAGCACGGCGGTCACGGCCACGATCAGCACGGCCTGGCTGACAGCCACGGCGAAACGGCCGATGCCCTCCCCGATCACGACGGTGATGGCCCGCACCGGGGCGGCGACCGAGCGCCGGGCGATGCCCAGGCGCCGCGAGTCGACGATGTCACCGGCCCCGGTGAGGGCGATCAGGAAGATGAAGAGCACGAGCTCGCCCACCGTTGCGTACTCACCGGAGCTGACGGAGCGGTAGCCCTTCCCCCGGTCCTCGTCCACTGCGACGTACACGGCCGGCGGCAGGGCCCGGGCGATGACCAGAGCCGAGCGGACGGCGGGGTCCTGCGCCGAGCGTCCCGTCGCCTGCGCGGCGACGTCGGCCGCCTCCTCCTCGGCCTGCATCGACTGGAGGATCCCGGTGATCCGGGTGCGGGCGGCGACCGATCCCGTCGAGCCGTCGTCGAGCAGCAGCTCCAGCGCAGCGCCTTCGGCGGGGACGATCACCACTGCGTCGACCGTGGCCCGACGGATCGCCCGACGCGCGGCCGACTCGTCGTCGACGTCCACCACGCGAAGGTCGGCGTCGGCGGTCAGCGCGGCCCGGACCTGCGCCGTCCTCATGGCGTCACCGGAGTCGAGCAGGCCGACGCCGAGCCCCGCCGATGGGATGGCTGCACCGAGCAGCACGATGATCAGCAGCGGCAGCGCGAACGTGAAGAACAGCGCCACACGGTCCCGCGAGAGGCGCCGCAGCGCCACCCCGGCGATGGCCAGCATGGGGCCGAGCGAGCGCCTCATGGCCGCAGCACCCGCCCGGCCCGGGTCACGGCCACGGTGCCGGCCACGACGGCGAACGCGGCCATGGCGGCGACCGGCCCCACCACGACCCGCCAGCTCCCGCCGTCGAGCAGGTCGGCGAAGGCCCGCAACGCCCAGCCGTTGGGCGTCACCAGCGCGATGCGCTGGACGAGGACGGGCGACTGCGACACGTTGATGAAGTTGCCGCCCAGGAGGGCGAAGGCGAAGGTGATGACCGACATGGCGGCCTCGGCCTGACGCTGGGTCCGGGCGAGCGTGATGACGCAGGCCCCGATCGCCGTCGCCGCCGCGGTGATGGCCAGCACGACGGCCGCCACCGCCACCGGCGGGCCCCAGGAGGCCGACAGGAGGAACGTGGAGGTGACCACCAGGACGGCCATGCTCACCAGTCCGAGCAGGAACGTGGCGGCCACCTTCCCGCCGAGGACGGCCCGGCCCGGTACCGGAGCGGCGAGGAGGCGGGTGAAGGTCCCGACCGTCCGCTCGGCGATGACGCTCCGCACGCCGAGGGCGACCACGAAGTACAGGAAGAACACGGCCATGGCGGGGGCGAAGGTGGAGGCCGCCGAGACGTCGGGGCGCCTGGTCGTCCGCTCGACGACGGCGTCGGCCGCAGCCAGGGCCCGGGCGGCGGCGGTGAGCTCCTCGACGCTGCCGGTGGCACCCGCGGCGCGGGCGGTGGTGACCGAGCGCCGGACCGCGTCGAGATCGCCCGCGAAGGAACGAACGAGTGACTCGGCGACGGCGCCGGCCACCGGGGCCCGGTTCGCCTGGAGCACCTCGATGCGGCCGGTTCCGCCCTCGTCGAGGGCCGTTCCGAGTCCGGCGGTGATGATGATGGCGGCGTCGACGTCGCCATCGGCCAGGCGGCTCACTGCGTCAGCCCGGTTGGGCGACTGCTCGACGTCGATCACGTCGCTCAGGTCCTTGGACGTGAGCACGTCGGCGAAGGTGGCGGCCACCGGTCCCCGGTCGAGATCGACCAGCGCCATCGTCGCCTGGAACCCGTTGTCGCCTCGCCCGAAGGCGAGGCTCATCAGCACCGTGAGGACCAGCGGGGCCACGACCCCGTTGAGCAACGCCGACCGGTCCCTGATGCGTTGGGAGATGTCCTTGGCGGCCACCGCCTGCACGGCGGACCAGCTCATGACGCCCCGTCGCGGAGGGCCCGCCCGGTCAGACGCAGGAAGACGGCCTCGAGGTCAGGCTCGACGACCTCGACACGCTGGATGCGGACGTCGAGTCGGGCGGCAACCTCCATCGAGCGGGCCAGGGCGTCGGGCGCGTCCTCGACGATGACGTCGACGGTGCCGTCGGTGACGGTGGCGCCGCTGACACCGGGAAGGGCGCGGACGGCGTCGGCGAAGCGGTCGGCGTCCGCGGCCACCCCGAAGCGGAGCCGTTCATGCTCCCCGACCAGTTTGACGAGAGCCCCGTGGGTCCCTTCGGCGATCATGCGTCCCTGGTCGAGGATGCCGATGCGGTCGCAGAGACGCTGGGCCTCCTCCATGTAATGGGTCGTGTAGAGGATGGCCATGCCCTCGGCGCCGAGACGCGTGACGCTCTCCAGGATGGCGTTGCGGCTCTGGGGGTCCACGCCGACGGTGGGTTCGTCGAGCACCAGCAGCCGGGGTCGGTGCAGCATCCCGGCACCGATGTTGAGGCGACGCTTCATGCCGCCGGAGTAGGTCTCCACCCGGTCGTCGCGCCGGTCCGTGAGGCCGACCGTCTCGAGGGTCGCGGCGACGCGCACGTCGAGTCCCCGCCCAGCGAGCCCGTACAGGCGACCGAAGAAGCGCAGGTTCTCGGCCGCCGTGAGGTCCGGGTACAGGGCGATGTCCTGGGGTACCAGACCGATCAGCCGCTTGGCGCCCAGTGGATCGTCGTCGAACGGGCGGCCGTCGACGCGGACCTCCCCGCCGTCGCGGGGCAGCAGTCCACAGACGAGGTTGATGGTGGTCGACTTCCCCGCCCCGTTCGGTCCGAGCAGGCCGTAGGTCTCCCCCGCCTCGATGCGGAAGCTCACGCCGTCGACGACGGTTCGGTCCCCGTACGCCTTGAGCAGCCCTGAACATTCGAGCACCGCCATGGCGCGCCCTTCCGACCGGTTCCACTGACGCCGCCATGGTACCCCCCGGAGCCCGGTGTCGATCAGGGCCCAAGTGCCCGGGTCGGCCCGACGATGGTCGGCTCGACCGGCGGTTGACGGGCGGTGACGGACGGTGACGGCGGCGATCGGCGGTGGCGGGCCCGATGGGCCAGCCCCGCCGCGGCCTCAGGCGCTGGGTTCGATCCCGACGATCGACGCGAAGCTCACGCAGTTGCCGGGGGCCCCGCCGAGGTTGTGGGTCATGGCCAGCTTCTTTCCGGCTGCCACGGCGGCGACACGGCGCTCCTCGGGTGCCTCGCCCCGGAGCTGGAGCCAGCACTCGAACATCATGCGCAGGCCCGAGGCGCCGATCGGGTGGCCGAAGCTCTTGAGGCCCCCGTCCGGGTTGACAGCGAGCTCGCCGTCGAGGTCGTAGGCCCCGGCCAGCACCTGCTTCCAGGCGGTGCCGCGGTCGGCGAAGCCGAGGTCCTCCATGAGCACCAGCTCCGTCGGGGTGAAGCAGTCGTGCACCTCGGCCATGGCGATCTCGGCCCGCACGTCCTGGACGCCCGCCTGGGCGTAGGCGTCCTGGGCGCAGCGCTCGACCTCGCGGAAGGTCGTGTAGTCGTAGGTCGGATCGATCGGTCCTGCGCCAGGGCCGGCGACGAAGGAGAGCGCCTTCACGAAGAGGGGCTTGTCGGTGTACTTGTAGGCGTCCTCGGCGCGCACGACGATGGCCGCCGCCGAGCCGTCGGACACGCCCGAGCAGTCGAAGATGCCGAGCGGACCGGCCACCAGCGGGGAGCAGGAGATGGTCTCCTTGGAGACCTCCTTGCGGAACTGGGCACGCGGGTTGCGGGCGCCGTTGAAGTGGTTCTTCCAGGCGATCCGGGTCATGACCTCCTTCATCTGCTCATCGCTCAGGCCGTACTTCTTGGCGTACGCCGGCGCCAGCAGCGAGAAGGATGCAGGGGCGGTGGTGGTGGGGAGCGTTCCGTCGTTGGGGATCGTGCCCGAGACGAGGCCCGAGTAGCCCGAGTCCTTGAGCTTCTCGACGCCGATGGCCATGACCACGTCGAAGGCGCCCGAGGCGACCGCGTAGCAGGCGTTGCGCAGCGACTCCGAGCCGGTGGCGCACATGTTCTCGAGCCGGGTCACCGGCTTGTAGTCGATCTTCAGCGGACGGCTGAGGGTGAGGCCCGACACCCCGCTCCCCATCGTGCCGAGCCAGAAGGCGTCGACGTCGTCGATGCCGATGTTGGCCGACTGCAGCGCCGCCTGGGAGGCGTCGACGAGCATGTCGTCGACGCTGCGGTCCCAGTGCTCGCCGAAGTTCGTGCAGCCCATCCCGACGATCGCGACCCGGTCGCGGATGCCCTTCGATGCCATGTTCGCGTCCCTTTTCTCGGTGGTGTTCCCGGTGACCCGCTCAGCGGACCGGCTTGGCTTTCCAGAAGTAGTTGTGGATCGTCTGTGCCGTGTTGACGCGGCGGAACGTCATCTCGACGCGGGTTCCGATGCGGATCTCGTCGGGGGTGCAGTCGGTCAGCTCGCACTGGAACCGGCCGCCCCCGTCGAAGTCGATCACACCGGCGACCATCGGTGGTGACATGGTGAACGCCAGCCGGTCGATGGTGAAGGTGGCCACGGTCGCCTGCACATCGGCCAGACGCTCGGGGGTCATCTCGTCGACGGCATGGCAGCTGACGCACACGCGGGCCGGCGGCAGGTGTCGGGTCCCGCACGACAGGCACCGGGACGAGGAGAAGCCGAACTTCCAGTCGGCGCCGCGGCCGGCGGCCGGGGCCGAGACCCGGTCCGGGTCCGGGCGCCGCGGTGGCTCCCGGACGAGGTGGCCCTTCCAGGTCAGGTACTGCGGATACGACAGCGTCGGCTGGCCTCCGTCGATCTGGGCCCGGACCGGGGCCGAACCTGCCGGGCGGCCGTCGCGGAAGGCGCCCAGGGCCGAGGTGGTACGCCAGATGAACACGTCGACGCCGTCGGCCAGGTTCACCTGGAGGATCATCTCGTCGGCCCCGGCCCGATCGAGCACGTCGCAGAGCACCACCGTGGCGATGGCGCCGCCGGCATTGCCCACGGAGCTCGAGAGGTCGTCGGCGATGGCCGCCGGCGCCGCTCCCAGCCCGGCCCGGACCACCCCGACGGCACGGTTGTGCACGCCGGTCACGATCACGTGGCTCATGGAGTCGATGCCGGCCTCGGCCGCCTTCAGGGCGTCGGTGACCGCAGCCCGGGCCAGGGGCACGTACTCGAACTCGCCGAATCGCTCCTCCCACTGGCCGTCGGCCAGTCCGCCCGGGCTCCGCCAGCGGTCGAGGAACTCGGCCGACGAGTGGGCATGGGCGACCAGCTCGCACAGCGCCGCGCCGGGCCCGAACACGAGGGCGGCGGCGGCGTCACCCCCGGTCGACTCGTCGGCTCCGCCGGGCATGCCGTTTCGGGTGTCGGCCACCGCCACGACGGTGGTGGCATCGGACTCGGCCCCCATCAGCACCGCTCCGGCAGCCGAGCGGGCGGCGCCGCCGAGGTCGACGGCGAGCACGTCCTGGGCCAGGCCGAGGGCGGCGTGGATGGCCGTGGCGTTGGTCTTGTCCAGGTAGGCCGGGTCGGCCGTGGAGAACAGCAGTCGGTCGGGGCGCAGACCCCCACGCGCCCGAAGGGCGTTGCGGGCTGCCTCCACCGCCATGGTGGTGGTGTCCTCGTCATAGCTGGCGACGGCGCGCACGCCCTTGCCACCACCGCTTCCGAGGGTGGCCCCGATCAGCTTTCGGTCGAGACGCCAGTAGGGGATGTAGCTCCCGTAGGAGACGATGCCGGCCATGGGCGGACGCTACGCCCGGCGGTGCGGTCCCGGCCAAACGGGCCCGGGCCCGCCTGCCCGCCGGTCTCCCGACTACCGTCCCGCCCGGCATGAGCGTCACCTTCGGCCCCGACTGCGAACCCGACGAGATCGGCCTCGATCCGGCCCGCCTCGGCCGGATCGTGCCCTTCTTCCGGGAGCGCTACGTCGACACCGGGCGGATCACCGGGTTCCAGGTGGTCGTGTCCCGCGGCGGACGGGTCGCGCTGTGCGCGGAGTCGGGGACGAGCGACCGGTCGTCGGGCCGTCCACTCGAGCGCGACTGCGCCTTCCGCATCTTCTCCATGACCAAACCGGTCACCAGCGTCGCGCTGATGATGCTCTACGAGGAGGGCCGCTTCCAGCTCGACCAACCCGTGTCACGCTGGATCCCGGGCTTCGCCGACCTCCGCGTCTGGATGGACGGAACGGCTGACGCGCCCCTCACGCGCCTGCCCGAGCGCGAGATGACGGTCCGCGACCTGCTGACCCACACCTCCGGTCTGACCTACGGCTTCATGTCCCGTCACCCGGTCGACGAGCTCTACCGGCGACGGCAGATCAACGCCTCCGTACGGCTCGCCGGAACCGGGCTGGCGACGAGTTCCGATCTCGTCGACGAGCTCACGACCGTGCCCCTGCTGTTCTCCCCCGGATCGCGGTGGTCGTACTCCGTGGCCACCGACGTCGTCGGACGGCTCGTGGAGATCATCAGCGGACTGTCCCTGGACCGCTTCTTCCAGGAGCGCATCCTCGGTCCGCTCGGCATGCACGACACCGGGTTCGTCATCGGGCCCGATGTGGCGACCCGGATGGCCGCGCTCGAAGGACGCGGCGCCAACGGCGCCGTCCACGTGCTCGACCCGGCCGGTTCCGAGAGCGCCTGGGCTCAACCGACGACCCTGTTCTCCGGCGGCGCCGGGCTGGCGTCGACCGCCCACGACTACCTCCGATTCACCCGGATGCTGCTCGGGAAGGGCGAGCTCGACGGCGTCCGCATCCTGGGCCGGCGCACCGTGGAGTACATGACGGGCAACCATCTGCCGACGGGCGGCGACCTCGGCACCATGGGCCTCGCGTCGTGGGACGGCTACAGCTACCTCGGGGTCGGGTTCGGGCTCGGGTTCGCCGTGGTGATCGACCCGGTCCGGGCCCAGACGATCGGCTCGGCGGGCGAGTACAACTGGGGCGGGGCGGCGTCGACCCTGTTCTGGGTGGATCCCGCCGAGGAGATCATCGCCATGCTGTTCGCCCAGACGATGCCGTCGATCAACGAGACGACGCGCCGTGAGCTGATGGCGCTCGTCTACGGGGCGGTCACCCGTTGAATCCCACCCGCCGGGAGCTCCTCGCCGCGGCGGCGGCCGCCCCGCTCGCCGCCGGGGTCGCTGGCGCGCCCGCTGCGAGGGGAGCCACGGGAGCCACGCGGCGCCGACGACCGGCCGCCTCCCCGTCCACGACGACCACCCGGCCCGCTCCGGTCCGGAACATCTTGATGGTCATCGACGGGGGGCCCGGCGGCCGGCTCCATTCCACCTTCGGCCCGGGCATCGTGCCGGCCGACGACATGACCACCGGCGACTGGTTCGGGTTCAGCGAGGTGGTCGGGGTGCTCGGAACCCTGCCCGGCCACCGCCTCACCCGCGCCCACCGGGACGTCGATCCGGGCGGGCCCCTCGGGTGGGCCGGCGACCGTGCCCTGTTCCGGCCCGACATCGAGCGCCTCCGCTTCGATGCGATCGACCTGAGCGCCTACGGCCAGATCTGGTTGTTCGGCATCGGGGCCCTGGCCGACACCGCCCCGCTGCTCGATTCCGAGGTCGCCGCGATCGCCGAGTTCATGGACGGGGGTGGTGGGGTCTTCGCAACGGGCGACCATGCCGACATCGGGGCCTCCATGTGCGGGCGGATCCCCCGGGTGCGCTCGATGCGGACCTGGTTCGTGAAGAACCCGCCCGACAACGAGCCCCGAGCGCCCGATCCCATCGACGCCCAGCGGCTCGACACCACCGTGTGGGGTGCCGAGGAGACGCGCGCCAGCGCCGACTTCCGCTTCAACAACCAGTCCGACGACCGCCCGGCGGCGATCACCCCGACCCCGGCCGGGCGGGTCCATCCGCTGCTCGACCTGGGTGGAGGCCGTCGGCTCGAGCACCTCCCCGACCACATGCACGAGGGTGCCGTCATCGATCCATTCGATCCGGCGATGCGGATGAGCCGCACCTGGACCGTCGCCGGGCGGGCCGTCGACGAGTACCCGACGGCACCCGACGGCACCCAGCCCCGTCCGCAGGTCCTCGCCCTGGGCACGACCTTCGGCGGTCACACCACGATCAGCCACGAGGTGTGGCACATCGGATCGAACGTGCCGACCGC
>JBIKWW010000372.1:0-3957 GCA_044356125.1 Acidimicrobiia bacterium | reverse complement strand
ACCTCGGCCTGCAGGCGCCCCGCCGAGGACGTCCACGACTGCAGGAACTCGACGACCTCGGGACGCGACAGGGCGAAGAAGTAGTGCTCGGAGGTGCGCAGCTCGGGCCGGGCTCCGCTCAGCACCGAGTACGGGTCCTTCAGCTCGGTGGGGGCGTACACGCTGCCGCAGACCTCGCAGGAGTCGCCGTACTGGTCGGCCGCGCCGCACGACGGACAGGTGCCCTTGATGAACCGGTCGGGCAGGAACATGCCCTTGTCGGGATCGAAGAACTGCTCGACGGGCCGGGTCGTGATGAGCCCCGCCGTCCGCAGGTCCCGGTAGATGTCCTGGGCGATGCGGTGGTTCTCCGGGGCGTCGGTGCTGTGCCAGTGGTCGAAGCGGATCCGGAAGCCCTCGAGGTAGGCGGCCCGGCCGGCGGCCACGCCGGCGACGAAGTCCTGCGGAGTGGTGCCCGCCCGCTCGGCGGCGAGCATGATCGGAGCGCCGTGGGTGTCGTCGGCGCACACGAAGTGGACCTCGTGGCCCTGCATGCGCTGGAACCGGACCCAGATGTCGGCCTGGACGTACTCCATCATGTGGCCCACGTGGAACGGCCCGTTGGCGTAGGGCAGCGCCGTGGTGACGAACAGCCGCCGCTTCGGGGCGGCGGTCGTCGGGCTCGGCGTGGGGGCTGGGCTCATGGCGCACCGCTCCGGGGTTCGGGGACGGCAGATCCTACGGCCGGGCGTTAGGTTGCCCGGGTGGAAATGACCGCCCCCACCCCGCCGGGCGAGCTGCTCGCCCGGGCCCGTGACGTAGCACCGCTCATCCGCCGGGAAGCCGCCGCCGCCGAACAGGGCCGCCGGATCACGCCGGCCGTGGTCGAGGCGCTGCGTGAGGCCGACTTGCTGCGGCTCTGCGTACCTGCCGTCTACGGCGGACCGGAGGCCGATCCGGTCACGTTCGTCTCCATCGTCGAGACCCTCGCATCCGCCGACGGCTCGGCCGGCTGGTGCGCCAACATCGCCTCCACCACCGCCACCCTGTCGTGGTACCTGGAGCCGGACTGGGCCCGTGCGGTCTTCTCCGGGCGGGGCGCGACCGGCGGCGCGTTCGCCATGAACGGCACCGCCGAGGAGGTCGACGGCGGCTGGCGCTGCAACGGGAGCTGGGCCTGGGGCAGCGGGACCCAGCACTGCTCGTGGATCACCGGCGGCTGCCGGACGGCCGACGGAATCATGCAGCAGATGGTCTTCGAACCCGGTCAGGTTCGGTTCCTCGACACCTGGCACGCCATGGGCCTGAAGGGCACCGGGTCGACCGACTTCACCGTCACCGACGCCTTCGTGCCCGCCGGGCGGTGCGTTCGTCCCGGGATCGACACGGCCAAGGTCGACGCCCCGCTGGCCCGCCTCCCCAACATGGCCATCCTGGCCTCGGGTCTGGCCGGGGCATCGCTGGGGATCGCCGCCCGTGCCGTGGAGGAACTCGAGGACCTCGCCGGTCGCAAGAAGCCGATGGACTCCAACCGCACGCTGGCCGAGCACGTCCCCGCCCAGCTCGCCCTGGCCCGGGCCACGGCCCTGCACCGCAGCGCCCGGGCCTTCCTGCACGAGTCGTTGCACGACGCGTTCGAGACCGTCCGCCGGGGCGACCGTGTCACCCTCGACCAGCGGTCGGCCATCCGTCTGGCCGCCAGCCACGCCTCCGAGGCCTGCGTGGAGGCCGTGGATCTCTGCCACCGGGCCTCCGGGGGCAGCGGGGTGTACGAGACCAGCGCGCTGCAGAAGTGCCTGCGCGACGTCCACGCCGCCGCCGCCCACATGATGACGTCGGACCGCAATCTCATGACCTATGCGCGCCTACGGTTTGGACTGTCCGCCCAGACGGTGCTGTGGTGACCGGGCGCCGGTAGCGTGACCGCCATGCTGAAGCCCGGGGTGAAGGCCCCCGCCATCTCGCTGCCCGATCAGACCGGCGCCACCTGCACCCTTCGCCAGTTCGCCGGGCGCCGGGTCCTCGTGTTCTTCTACCCGAAGGCCGACACGCCGGGCTGCACCCAGCAGGCCTGTGGCCTGCGCGACGTCGCCGACCGCATCGGTGACACCCAGGTCATCGGGATCAGTCCCGATCCCGTGGCCAAGCAGGCCCGCTTCGACACCAAGCACGGTCTCGGCTTCCCGCTGCTGGCCGACACCGAGCATGCCGTGGCCGAGGCCTACGGCGTCTGGAAGCAGAAGTCGCTCTACGGGCGCACCTACCTGGGGATCGAGCGCTCGGCCTTCCTCGTCGGACCCACCGGGAAGCTGGAGCAGCTCTGGTACGGGATCAGCGCGAAGGACACGCCGCTCAAGCTGCTCGAGGCGCTCGGCGAGCAGGGTGGGGCGTCGGCATGAGCGGGCTGCCCCGACCCATCGACATCCTTCCGCACCGCGACCCGTTCCTGCTCGTCTCCGAGGTCGTGAGCGTGGAGCCCGGGGTGCGCATCGAGGCCCGGTGGCACCTGAGCGGCGAAGAGTCGTTCTGGCCCGGCCACTTCCCGGGCCGCCCCACGCTGCCCGGCGTGCTGATGCTGGAGTCACTGGCCCAGACGGGCGCGATCGCCGTGCTGCTCGATCCCCGCTTCGCCGGGAAGCTGCCGCTCTTCGGCGGGGCCGACGGGGTGCGCTTCCGGCGTCAGGTCGTCCCCGGTGACAGCCTCGAGCTGGTCGTCGAGCTCGGCCGCATGTCGGCCCGGGCCGGCAAGGGGACGGGCCGGGCCAGCGTCGGCGGCAAGGTGGCCTGCGAGGCCGAGCTGCTGTTCGTGCTCGCCTGACCGCCGACCGGTCCGCTGCTCAGAACCGGGGCGGGCGGCGCTCCAGGAACGCCGTTGCGCCCTCCACGAACTCGGGACGGCCGACCATCGCGTGCAGGAGCTCCTCGGACTCGGCGGCCGCCTCGTGCAGCGATCGGCGGAGATCGGCCCACAGCTGGGTCTTGATCACCGCCAGCGAGCCCGGCGCCAGCGAGTGGGCCATGTGGTGGGCCAGTTCGAGCGCCCGGGGGAGGACCTCGTCGGTCGGCCGGGCCTCGTTGGCCAGCCCCATGGCGGCGGCTTCACGTCCGGTGACGACCCTGGCCGTGAGCAGCAGCTCGGCGGCCCGGGTGACGCCGACCATGCGGGGCAGCAGCCAGGACAGGGCGTGCTCGGCGGGCATGCCGAGCCGGGCGAACGAGGTGGTGAGCTTGGCCTCCTCGGCCACGATGCGCAGGTCGCTGAAGCAGGCCAGGGCGAAGCCGACGCCGGCGGCGGCGCCGTTGACGGCGGCGATGACCGGGACCCGCAGCCCGAGCAGGTAGCTGAGGTGGTGCCCGAAGTCGGCCTCGGTCGCCCCCCGGCCCGGGTAGGGGACGAGCGACGAGTCGAAGCCCGGGTCGTAGGCCCCGGCGGCGGCCTCCTTGGCCAGCGCACGGCCGTCGGCGCCGGGGCAGAAGTTCACGCCGGCCGGGTCACCGGTGAGCACGACCACCCGGACGTCGGGGTCGTCACCGGCGGCCGTCATGCACCAGCGCAGCTCGTGCTCCATCCGGCCGGTCCAGGCGTTGCGTCCGGCGGGCCGAGACAGCGTGACCGTGGCGACGCGGTCCTCGACGGCGTAGCGGGTCACCTTCAGCTCCATGGTCCGCTCCATGGTCCGCTCCATGGTCCGCTCGGCCCGACGAGACCCCAGGCCGTCGGCCATCAGCGCCAGCCGACGGGGGCCAGCACGATCGTGCCGTTGTGCCCACCGAAGCCGAAGCTGTTGGAGATCGCCGGCCCGGGAACCCACGGACGCGCCTGGCCGAGCACGATGTCGATGCTCACGGCCTCGTCGAGCTCGGCGGTGCCCCTCGTGGGAGGGACCAGCCCGTGGGTGATGGCCAGGACCGTGGCGACGGCCTCGATGCCGCCGGCCGCGCCGAGGGCGTGACCGGTGACGCCCTTGGTGGAGGTGA
>JBIKWW010000527.1:0-3962 GCA_044356125.1 Acidimicrobiia bacterium | reverse complement strand
CGGATCGGCTTTATCGTCCTGCAGGAGGCTCTGCAACGATTCGCTCAGTTTCGCGGCCGAAGGCTTGAGCAGTTGCCGGATCGGTAGGACGTAGTTCACCTTGCCCGTGACGAGTTCTTCGACCAGCGGTTCCACGAGCGACGGATCGCGTGCGACACTGGCCAATCGGGCATGGAGCCGTGCCCGCTGCTCGTCAGGGGTTTTGGCTTCCGTTGCTAAGCGTGGCGACAGGTATTCCCCGGCAACTTGTGCAACCTGCGGATTGGCGTTGAGTTGCTTGACGATCTCGGGAATCTGCGCTGGCTCGGCGTTGGTCAGGGTATCGACAAGTCCCGCGATGCGCGTCGCCTCTTGTTCTCGCGATGCCTCGCGCCATGCGAACCAACCTCCGGATGCCAGCAGTACCACCGCCGCAATCGTCACCGCGATTCGCTGCAGATGATGCCGGCTGGCTTGCTGCATCACCGACTTTTCGCCAGCCTTCCACTTGGCCGGTTCGGTCAACCGCCGGATCTGAAACCACTCGACGAGCGTCGGCAATTGTTTTCTCTCTTGGTTGACGCCCCAGGCAGCGGCTCGCTCGGCCAGTTTCAACTCCGCACGCCCTTTCTTCGTCTCGCGTTGTTTGCGCGTCAGCCATTCGCGGAGCGAAGGGACAAGATAGTCATGGGTGAGTTGATAGTAGCGAGTAGCAAGTGATGAGTTTTGAGAAGAATGTTGGCTGGTTTCTCCCTCGGGATCTGTGGGCGTGATCAATCGCAACTGGCCATCCAAAATGCCCAGCAATTCGTTGAAATCACCTGGCCGATCCTTGTAAATTGAT
The DNA here is from genome assembly GCA_044356125.1 of Acidimicrobiia bacterium. Taxonomy (GTDB): domain Bacteria; phylum Actinomycetota; class Acidimicrobiia; order Acidimicrobiales; family JANYDT01; genus JBIKWW01. The sequence continues at coordinate 3,139 of JBIKWW010000527.1, read as the reverse complement.
TCCTGCAACAAGGCGTCGTGCGATCGCATGTGCCCTTTGATATCGCTCCCAACTTCAGGCAATAACTCCGAGAGCAACTGCCGGGCGGCTTGCTGATGAACCTTGTGCTTGGGATTGGCGCTGCGGGCGCTGAAGGTCTCCTCCAGGAAACTGACCCCGATCCCTTCGGTTCCTCCAACCTCCTCAAGCGTAGCAACCACCCAGGGTTTGTCCTTGACCATTTCGGCAAAAAGAGCGATCTGAACGGAGACTACCTTGCCGTCACGAGCCAGCCCGGACACTACTTCGTCGAGGAATCGGTTCTGCTGGTCTGTCCGCTCTTTTTCCTCGGATGAACACCTATCGAACGCCTGTCCAAACTTGATTAAGACCTTGCGAGCATGATCGATGTCGAACAGATCGACAGTGGCGAAGTTTGATCCTTGAAGGATCGGAACATCCAACGCGTCCATGAAACGGGCGGCGGCCATCGCGAAATCGTCACGGATCATAACGATGCTTTGAACATGCTCTCCATCGCATTGGCGGAGCGCCTTGGTCAACTCTGCGTCGGCATAGTTGCTGTTCGCGTACAGCCACTGCTCGAACTGGTCGATGATAAATATCACCTTTTTGAACTCGCCGCGTCGCAGTTGCTTTAACGCATCGACCAGTCCCAAATATTCCGGCAACTCCGGGATCGCTTTGCGCAGCCCTCGCAGCAAACGCGGCTCCGTCTCCTCCGGGGTCGCTTCGATGTAGATCGCGATCACCTCGGGGGACAGGCTCGGGATGAGGCCCGCTTTGACCAGCGAAGATTTTCCGCAACCGCTCGGACCGTAGAGGAGTCCGACCGTAAAGGTCTGTTTAGGATCGCGCTGTTCGATCCGCTCTTTCCAAAAGGCGATGCTCTCGGGGAGCCCGTCCCGATTGCGCGGGCCCGGCAGCAGATCGAGGAAGAACCCCGCGTCGTCGGCAGTGAAAGAACGCAGTCCGCGCGGCGTGATTCGCTGCGTCGATGCGTTCACCGCCCGTGTGGTGCGAGGGGTCAACCAAGCCCGCAGATCTTCGGCCAGCTCTCGACCATTGGCGTAGCGTTCTGACGCGCGTTTGCGAAGCAGCTTCAAGCAGATTCGCTCCAGCTCGGCAGGGATGTCGCTCTTGAGGCTCCGCAGGGTCGGCGGTTCTAGGCTCGTAATCTCGTGGGCAATCTCTGCAAACGTTTGTCCCGGAAAGGGCAAACGGCCCGTGAGCATCAGGTACATCACGACCCCGAGCGAGAACAGGTCGCTCCGGCCGTCGAGCCGGTGCCCTTCGCCGCGCACTTGTTCGGGGCTCATGTACGACGGGGTGCCTGCGATGCGTCCATCTTGCAGGTAATCCTCTTCCCGGATCGCTAAGCCAAAGTCGGCAACGTAGGGCGTGCCGGTTGCTTCTTCGACGAGAATGTTGGCGGGTTTGATGTCGCGATGGATCAACCGACGCTGATGTGCATGGTGGAGCGCCTCGGCGATCTGCTCCGAGAGTTTGGCGATCGCCTGGAAGTCGAGCGTGTCCTTCTTGATCCACTCCGCGAGCGAACAACCGTCGATGAACTTCGACACCACGTAGATCGACCCATCGACGGTCCGGCCTACGTCGTAGACGGTGACGATATGGGGGTGATCGAGGGCCGCGACGTTTTGGGCTTCTATGAGATACGAATCGATATCGACCAGTTTCTCCAGTGCTTCACGGCTGGGGACTTTGACCGCCACTTGACGTTTGAGGTCCGTGTCTTGGGCGAGGTAGACCGCACCGTAGGCACCTTGGCCCAGCTTGCGCGCGAATCGGTATCGTCCGTTTCGCAGGTCGCCCACCGTTTGGTTCGAGATGTAGGAGCCGGTCAGGTCATTGGGGTTGAGCTGGCGAGTGCTCAGTTTTTGGGTTGCAAGGCTCTCGAGCTCAAGCCCAAAATCCTGAGTCCTTTGATTCACCTCAGCATGCAGGAGATCGATAAGGGGTTGGCCCAGATGGCTATACCGGCTGGCAAACTCCTTGAGCAAGTCGGCCGATGGAATCGAGCCGAGCCTTAAGTGGAACTCCTGGACAATAATCTGCTGGATGGCGGTCGGGTCGTCGGCGAGCCAGGAAAGAATCTGGGTGTAATGCTCGGCATCGCACGGTTCCGCCCGTTGGATACGATACTTTTGGTCGGCGAGAACCAATTTTAATTGGTCTGCGTGCGATAGATCCGGTCGCGTGGACAGACAACGCCCCAGATCGGTGGAACCGGCTTCAAGCTGCGACATCAACTGGGCTATGTCGGACATAAAGACTACCTACACTGGAAAATTCCGATCGAGACATAGGGGCCAGCGCGAGATGGTACATGGCCACGTGCTATAGCAATAACGTTAAGACGTTTTGGCATAAAGCCAGCGTCTCCGCGTCGTCAATATAACAACATCTCCGTCGAAACAAAAACTCCGCAAGCAATCTTATTCCCCAACGGCATACATAACCCGGGTGAGCTGAATTTTCTTCAGCTCTCTTATTTTCAACCCGGTGGAGTATGCCATGACCAATCGTTCCTTCTCGGATCTCTCGATCAGCCAACGCCGCGAGCGGATCGCTGCTATCCTCGCTTTAGGCCTTCAGCGCGTGCTGGATCAAAGAGCCAAAATCTCCGCCAGCCCTGGCGACTCCAGCCTTGAGGTTTCCTCGGACTTGAGGCTCTCTGTGTCTCAACCCGAAATCGGGAAACCAGACGACGCCGACGAAACATGATCGTCGTCGATTGGCACGAGTGAATACGCAGAGATACCATAAACATTGGGAGGTGCTTAAGTATCGCAATCGAATTGACGAGCAACTCGAGTCCCTTGCCAACGACGATAGTGTTACTCACTAAACTTTTTATGTAAGTCTATGAGTGGTCCGTAGTTTCTGAGATCTGCTTGCTTCATGGCTGCAATGTACTCACCTCGAATCGGACTTTCCGTATCACGGAGGTCGGTGGCAGGCCAAATAGTTACCGGTTGGTCGTGTTGCATCAGCCAGATGTTCGCAAGGAGTCTTGCCCACCGACCGTTACCATCCTCAAATGGATGTACCCAAACCGCTCGATGATGAAACTCGGCAGCGGTTGCAATCACAAGTTCGCCGGTTTCGCGGTGCC
>JBIKWW010000371.1:0-3976 GCA_044356125.1 Acidimicrobiia bacterium | reverse complement strand
AAGTAGGTGTCGGCGAACTTGGGGGGCCAGACGTTCGGATCGGCGAGGTTCTCCTCCCATCCCCTGCGGCTGGCGCGGAGCCACTTGACGAGGACGTCGCGCTGCTGCTCGAGCGCCTCGCGCAGCACGACCACGGTGTCGTTGTAGATGGTGAACCCGTAGTCGTAGAGCAGGAACGACGTGGCTTCCTCGCCCGCTTGCTGGATGGTGAACGGGACGTTGGTGGTGAAGTCGATCGAGGCGTCGATCTCGCCCTTGACGAGCGGGGTCGGGTCGTACTGATAGGGGACGATCTTCACCTGGGCCTTGTCGATGCCGCTCAACTTGAGCATGGCCTCGACGGCGAGGGTGTTGACCGGGGGCACGGCGAGGGTCTTGCCGATCAGGTCCTTGGGCTCCCGGATCGGGTTCTTGGCCAGGCTCACCACGCCGATGGGGTTCTTCTGGTACTGCGTGCCGATGATGACGAACGGCGCGTTGTCGTCCACGATGGCCTTGATCGTGGTGTCGGGGGTCGTGAGGGCGAGCAGCGACTTGTTGCCGAGCAGGGAGCTCTCCGGGATCACGTCGGGACCCCCGGGGAGGTACTGCAGATCGATGCCCTCGGCGCGGTAGTAGCCCTGGTCGATGGCCACGTAGTAGCCGGCGAACTCGGCATCGTTGATCCAGGCGGCCTGCATGGCCATTGCGGTGAGGGTGGCGGTGGCGGTCGTTTCTGCTGCGGCAGCGCTGGTCTCGACCATGGCGGTGGTGGTCTCGGGGGCGGCGGTGCCGGGGGCGGCCGAGGTGTCGCTCGACCCCCCGCTGTCGCTGCCGCAGGCGGCGAGCAGACCGGCGGGTCCGAGGACGAGCAGGCTTCCGGCGGCGGATCGGCGCAGGAAGTCACGGCGGGAGAGCGGGTTCATGTGGTGCTCCTGAGTGGGCGGAGGGTGGAGGGCGGGACGGGGCGGGTCGAGGGGTCTGAGGAGTGCTGCGGGTTCGGTGGGTGGGGCGTCGGGGCCGGCGGGCCGTCGGAGTCGTCGGGTGTCGGTGACGAGGTCCCGGGAAGCGGGGGAGGCGAGGGGACGCGGGGGAACAACAGGGCGGGGTCAGGTGGCGATGCGGGCGCGCAGCTCGGCGGTCACGTCGAGGCGGTCGAACTCGGTGCCGGCGATCAGCTCCCAGCGGATCCGGGCGGCCGGACGGCGGGGTGCGTCGACGGTGATGGTGCGGGTGGGCGTCACGATCAGGTCGACGGCGACGTCATGGGCCTTCGGGGGCAGTTCCTCGTCGACGTACTGGCAGTCGTGGATGACGTCGACGATCGGCGTCGAGGTGTCGGTGAGACCGAGCTCCGACAGCACCGCGAACTCGAAGTCGAAGTAGCCGTGGCCCTTGCCGAACCGCACACCGTTGCGGCTGACGGCCGAACCGCCCGTGACGCACAGCCCGACGGGTGGACCGGCGGCCATCTCGGCCAGCGAGACGGGCCGGGCGTATCGGTCGAAGCCATCGAGGGTGGCGGCGTAGCGGGCGTCCTCGACCGGCACGCGGGCGGCGTCGAGCAGCATGAAGCCGCGCACGATGCCGTAGGTCGTCATCACGAAGGATCGGCGCTGGCGGATGAGCTCGGCCCTCAGGTCCTCGAGGCAGTTGTCGGGGGTGATGAAGACCGTCGAGCGGCCCAGTGCCCGGTACGCCTCGAGGTCGAGCACGCGACGGGCGCAGGCGTCACTGCCCGCGAAGTCGGTGATGAACGACGAGAAGTCCCAATGGAAACGGGAGTCGGGCCGGGCCACGGCCCGCAGCTCACTCCAGATCCTTTCGCGGTAGCGCTCGGTGAGCTCGTCGAGGTCGTCGGCGGTGTCGGTGCCATCGGGGCGGGCGTCGGGCTGGTCGTGGTCGGTGGGCATGGGCGTCGGATCCCGGTCGGTGTGGTGTTCGGTCGGTGTGGTGTTCGGTCGGTGTGGTGTTCGGTCGGTGTGGTGTTCGGTCGGTGTGGTGTTCGGTCGGTGTGGTGTTCGGTCGGTGTCGGCCGGTCAGCGGCGGCGGCGGAGCGGGGTCACCGAGCCGCCTTCCCGGCAGCGGATCACCCGGGTCGGCGTGACGATGAGATCCACGACGCAGTCGGGATCGACCTCGATCGGGTCGTCGATCACCTGGCAGTCGTGGACCGAGGCGACGACGGGAACGGCGGCGTCGACCACGCCCAGCTCGCGCATCAGCGCCCACTCGACGGCGAGGTAGCGCTGGCCGCCGCCGATGTGGCGCCCGTCCACGGTGACGGCGGTGGCACCGGTGATGACGGCGTCGACCCTCCGGACCGTTCGCAGGTCGGCGGGGCCGATGCGACGGCCCAGGCGCTCCATGCCATCCAGCGTTGCAGCGAGGCAACGCTGGTCGTCGCGCAGTGCCGACCCGTCGAGGAGCACAAAGCCGCGGCGCAGACCGAAGGTGGGCACGAGGATGCGGCGTTCGTCGCGAAGGGCGCGCTCGCGCAGGGCTTCGAGGCTGTTGTCAGGAGCGATGAACAGCAGCGAGGCATCGCGCCAGAAGGAGAGGTCGGCGATGGCGGCGTCGGCCCGTTCCCGCCCGGCGTAGTCGGGGACGAACTCCCGCAGGTCGAGGTCGAACCGGGAGTCGGGGCGGGCCACGGCCGTGAGGCGCTCCCACACGACGCGGCGGACACGTTCCTCCTGGTTCACGAACGTGCCCCGGCCCTGCTCGGCCGTGAGGAGACCGTCGCGGGCCAGCTCGTCGACGGCGCGGCGCAGCGTGCCCCGGCTCACCCCGAACTGCTCCATGAGGCGGGGTTCCGGTGGCAGCGGTTCGTCGTCGGCCAGGGGACGGGCCAGGGCCATGCGCTCGAGCGCGTCGCGCACCCGCTCGTACAGCGGCCCGCCGGCGGGAGGCAGCGCCGGATGCTCGCCGGGACGTCGGGGCCGCAGCGGCGCGCTCACGGGACGGCCACCTCGAGGACCTGACGGCCGAGGACGTCGATCAGGCCCAGGTCGGTGATCCGCAGCTCGGGGATCACGGACAGGCCGAGGAAGCTCAGGGCCATGAACGGGGCCGGGATGGTGATCCCGATCGACGCGGCGGCGGCCACGACCGTCTCGAGCTGATCGGCGACGACGGGCAGCGGCTGGTCGCTCATGAGCCCGGCGAGCGGCAGCGGGACCTCGGCCAGCACCCGTCCCGCCGCCACCACGACCTGACCGCCGCCGAGCTCGGCCAGCCGGGCGACGGCCAACGCCATGTCGGCAGGACCGTCGGCCCCGCGACCACCGACGACCATGAGGTTGTGGGCGTCGTGGGCGACGGTGGAGGCGATGGCCCCGTGGCGCAGGCCGAAACCGGACACGAGGCCGAGACCGATGCGGCCGGTGGCCCGGTGACGCTCGATGACGGCCATGCGGGCGATGTCCTGGGTCGGATCGTCGACCTCGACGACCCGGCTCGTGGTCAGCAGGGTACGGGGCTGCACACCCACCACCCGGACCCGGCCCCTCTCGGGCAGCGCCAGATCGAGCTCAGCAGGGGTGGGCAGATGGTGGAGGTGGATGGTGGAGCGGAACGTGTCGGGCACGGGGACGGTGGGCACCAGCCCGTCGAGGGTGCGGCCGTCGCTGGCCACGACCCGGCCGCGCTGGAGCACGGCCGTCGGGCGCCACGATCCGAGGTCGTCGAACAAGCAGAGATCAGCCTGTTGGCCGGGACCGAGCGAGCCGAGATGGTGGAGCTGGTGGTACTGGGCGGGCAGGTACGACGCCATGAGGAGGGCATCGATCTCGTCGAGGCCGGCCTCCACGGCGAGGCGGGCGCAGTAGTTGACGTGGCCCGAGGCCCGCAGCACGTCGGGCTCGCGGTCGTCGGTGCAGAAGGCGGTGGCCGTCGGGCCGTGGCCGAGGACCGAGGGCAGCAGCGTGAGAAGGTCCTGGCTGGCCGAGCCGTGGCGCAGAAAGACCCACATGCCCTTGCGGCGCTTCTCGTGGGC
>JBIKWW010000370.1:0-3978 GCA_044356125.1 Acidimicrobiia bacterium | reverse complement strand
CTCGATGCCCAGATCGATGCCCCGGACGGCCTCGACCGACCCGAAGCTCCGTTGCAACCCCACCGCCTCGATGCTCGCCATGGCGACCGAGACTGTGGCACAGCGCAGCGGCCGGCCGTGACGGGCCCAGGTGACGGTGAAGCGGGCCGGGCCCAGGTGCCGGGCCCGGCTCAGGTGCCGGGCCGGGCTCAGGTGCCGGTGAAGCGGGCCGGCCGGCGCTCCAGGAACGAGGCGACGCCCTCACGGTGGTCGTCGCTCTTGAAGCACGCGGCCAGCGACGTGGTGTGGGCGACGAGGTGCTCGCGCACGTCACGTCCGAGCCCCTCGTAGACGAGCGACTTGATCATGCGCTGGGACATCGGCGAGCCCTGCAGGAACCGCCGCGCCTCGGCCAGCGCCGCCGCCGGGAGATCGGCCGGCTCGACCACGGCACTGACGTAGCCGAGCTCCAGAGCCGTATGCGCGCTGATGAAATCACCGGAGTACAGCAGCCGCAGGGCAGCCTGCACCCCGATGAGCCGGGGCAGCAGCCACGAGCCCGCACCGGTGTCGGGCACCAGCCCGCGATGGGCGAAGTTCCAGGCGAACCGGGCGTTGGGGGTGGCGATGCGCACGTCGCAGAGCGACGTGTACTCGGCCCCCATCCCGACGGCGGGCCCGTCGATGGCGGCGATCACCGGCTTGGCGCACGCGATCGGGGGCCACCAGGCGTGATCGTCCTCGGCACTGCCCCGCAGGCCCCGCTGCTCGCCCGGGATGGTGGCGAGGTCGGCCAGGTCGGTGCCCGCGCAGAAGGCGCCGGGCACCCCGGTGAGGACGACGACCCGCACCGAGGGGTCGGCGCCCAGCTCACCGAACGCGGCGATCAGCTCGCCCAGCATCCGGTAGGTCATGGCGTTGCGCTTCTCGGCGCGGTCGATGACGAGCCAGGCGATGGCGGCGTCGTCGCCCTCGCCCCGTTCGATGCGGATGTGGCCGGTCGGCGCTCCGGTCATGGGGTCTCCGGTCATGGGGTCTCCGGTCATGGGGTCTCCGGTCACGGTTCAGCTCCCTCGGTACTGCGGGGCACGCTTCTCGAGGAACGAGGCCACGCCCTCACGATGGTCGTCGGTGGTGAACAGCCGGGCCAGGTTCGACGAGACCCAGCGCCCGAGCTGCTCCCAGTCGGGATCGAGCGCCGTGCGCAACCCCTGCTTCAGGCCCTGCACGGCCAGCGGCGGGTTGCGGGCGATCTGGGCGGCCAGGCCGACGGCGGTGGGCAGCAGCTCCTCGTGGGGAACCACCCGGGACACGAGCCCCATCGCGTGGGCCTCGGCGGCGTCGATGATGCGCCCGGTGAAGAGCAGCTCGGCGGCGCGCTCCCGCCCGACGAGCGACGCCAGCCGCCCCAGTCCGGCCACATCGCTGACGAGGCCCCGCAGCACGAACAGCTCGCCGAAGCGGGCCTTCTCGGAGGCGACCCGCAGGTCGGCCATGAGGGCGAGCTCCATCCCCCACCCGACGGCCGCTCCGTTGACGGCGGCCACGACGGGCACGTCGGTGGTGAGCAGGGCCTGGGCCGCCGGCGTGATGCGGGGTTCGCGGGCCAGGCGCTCGGCCGGGTTGGCCTGCCCGGCGGGGGCCATGACCTTGCGGACGTCGTCACCCGAGCAGAACGCCGGGTCGGCCCCGGTGATGACGAGACACCGGGCCCGGGTGGAGCGCACGGCCTGCTCGAGCTCGGCGTAGGTCGTGTGCGTCAAGGCGTTGCGGGCCTCGGGGCGGTTGATCGTGATGACCTCGACCGCGCCCGGGGGCAGACCGTCCAGGTCGGGGTGACCGATGGTGATCTCGGTCGGGGCGACGGCTCCCTGGGTGCTCATGGCCCCATGCTGGCCCCGGGCCGGGAGCCCGAACCAAGCCGTCGGGCCCCCAGCTCGTGCGGGTCGGCCCGGTCACGCCTTCCGGGTGGGCCTCCAGCAGGCCGCCAGCAGCAGGAGGGCACCACCGCCCCCGACCCCGACGACCGTCCACAGGCCGCGCCAGCCGGTCCACCAGTCGATGCCGAAGGCGTCGTCGAGGGACCACTCACCGGCCCCGAGGGTGCCGATGAGCAGGGCCACGGCCGAGATCATGGCCACGTACTCCCAGCCCTGGCCCGGGTTGTAGATGAAGAACCCGTTGGACCGGTGGGCGATGATCCAGGCCACGAGCATCACCCCGAACAGCCCTGCCGCGGCCAGCGGGGTGAGCAGCCCGAGGACCAGCAGCACGCCGGCCCCGATCTCGGTGACCGAAGCCAGCCACGCCTGCACCAGCGGTGGCCTCATGCCCATCGACCCGAACCAGCCGGCCGTGCCGTTGATGGCGAGCCTGCCCTTCTTCCAGATGTGGGCGTAGCCGTGCATGAGGATCATCAGGCCCACGGCGATGCGCACGATCGCCAGGGCCAGGTTGAGCTGGTCGGTCACGGCCGTCGACCCTAGCCATCGGCCGGTCCCGACCCGATCCCGGCCGGTTCAGACTGGGTCAGGCCGGGTCGGCCGGTTCAGCCCGGGTCAGGCCGGTTCAGCCCGGTTCAGCCCGGTCAGCGGCCGAGCGCCTCGGCCGGCTCGACCCAGGGGCGCCCCAGGGCCTCGGCCACGACGGCACTGGTCATCGAGCCGGCCACGCAGTTGACGCCGTGGGCGAGGGCTGCGTCGGAGGCCACGGCGGCCCGCACGCCCCGGGCGACCTCGGCGACGTAGGGCAGCGTGGCGTTGGTGAGCGCGTAGGTGGACGTGAAGGGCACGGCGCCCGGCATGTTCCCGACGGCGTAGTGGAGCACCCCGTGCAGCTCGTAGACGGGGTCGGTGTGGGTCGTCTCCCGGGTCGTGGCGATGCAGCCCCCCTGGTCGACGGCGACGTCGACGATCACCGCCCCGGGCTTCATCGAGCGCACCATGGCCTCGGTGACGACGACCGGGGCCCGGCCCCCGGGCACGAGCACCGCACCGATCACGAGGTCGGCGTCGGCGACGGCCCGCTCGACCGCTCCGGCGTTGGAGGCCAGGGTGATGATCCGACCGCGGTGGATCTGGTCGACGAAGCGGAGCCGGTCGAGGTTCTTGTCGAGCAGCATGACCTCCGCTTCCATGCCCGCCGCGATCCAGGCCGCGTTCCAGCCGACGTTGCCTGCTCCGAGCACAACCACACGGGCCGGCCGCACCCCGGGGGCACCGCCCATGAGGACCCCGCGTCCACCCCGGTGACGCTCCAGGAACTGGGCGCCCATCTGCGGGGCCAGGCGGCCGGCCACCTCGCTCATGGGGGCGAGCAGGGGCAGCGCCCCACCGCTGAGCTGGACGGTCTCGTAGGCGATCGCCGTGCAACGGCTGGCGAGCAGCGCCGCGGCCACCGCCGGGTAGGCGGCCAGGTGCAGGTACGTGAAGAGGGTGAGATCGGGCCTCAGGTACCCGAACTCCGACTCCTGGGGCTCCTTGACCTTGACGACGAGCTGCTGGGCCCAGGCGTCGCCGGCCGTCGGCACGATCGTCGCCCCGGCGGCTTCGTAGTCGGCGTCGGTGAGGGCGCTGGCGTCGCCGGCGCCGGTCTCGACGAACACCTCGGCGCCGTGGCGCTCGAGCTCCCGTACCCCGTCGGGGGTCAGGGCGACCCGGGACTCCGAGGTCTTGATCTCACGGGGGACGCCGACGGTCAGCGGCGCAGCGGCGGGGCGTTCCATGCCCCCATGGTGGCCCGATCGGGCCGCCCCTGCACGCGTCGGGGCCCGTCGCGGCCTACCCTGCGCCCATGGCGACCGACCGGCAGGATCCCCGCTACGACGTCGTCGTGGTCGGTGCCGGCATCTCCGGGCTGGTGGCGGCCACCTCGCTGACCCGGGCCGGTCGGCGGGTCGTGGTGCTGGAGGCGCACCACCGCGTGGGCGGGCGGCTCCTCACCCGGGAGGTCGGCGGGGCGGCGTTCGACCTCGGGGCGCAGTGGGTGTCGGCCGAGATG
>JBIKWW010000503.1:0-2654 GCA_044356125.1 Acidimicrobiia bacterium | reverse complement strand
CACTGCCGTCCATGAGACGGATCGCCATGCCCACCGCCCGCCCTGCCCGGTGGAACGCCGGCCGCACGTTCGCCGGCATCGTCGCCTGCGGCCTCGTCCTCGCCTTCACCGCGGCACCGGCGCTGGCCGACGCAGTCGAGTGGGAGGACGCTCGAAAGGATTGCCTCAGCAAGAAGCCGACCGGGGGCCTCTACGGCAAGAAGTTCAACCTCAAGCAGTGCTGCCTGATCGCGCTTTCGGACCTGGAGCCCAAGGTCGACGACGTCCGATGCTGGGCGGAGAAGCCCCGCGACGCTGTTTCCCGGACCCCGCCGCTGCCGCGGTTGCCGGGCGTGCGGCGCCAGATCCCGACCGCCCCGGCCGCCCCCACCCCGGCCGCCCCCGCCCCGGCCGCCCCCGCCCCGGCCGCCCCCGCCCCGGCTGCCCCTGCCCCGGCTGCTCCTGGGGCTCCAGCCCCGGCCCCTGCGGCAGCGGCGCCCGCCGGCTCGGGCGCTCAGCCAGCAGCGGCCGGGGCCGGGCAGGTCGACCTCAGCTGTCCGTCGGAGGGCGACCGCGCCCAGATCGAGCAGTTGCTCAGGGACCGGACCGCCCAGGTACCGGCGCTCACCCGGGTGGTCCGGGTCAGCGGGTCGGCCAAGCCGGCGGCCCAGAAGGTCCGCCTGCAGGCCTGGGTCGACCTGGCCGACCTGGAGCAGCAGATCGGCGACCTGAAGGACGCCCTGCGCCGGCTCGGATCCGGCGCGGTGTGTGCGGTCTTCCCGGTGGCTCCTCCCGCCGGTGGCACTGCGGGATCGGCGCCGCCTCCGGCCACGCTGCCGAGGGACCCCGCCACGGGCCTCCTGCCGACCAACACGGAGTTCACCATCGGTTGGAACGTCTCGCTGCGGTCACTGCCCTTCAAGTACTCGACCCCGTACAGGTTCCGCTGCGCGCCGCTGACCGACCCCAGACAGGTCAGCGCCGTCATCGGGACCGATCTGTACTCCGGGGACTCCTCGATCTGCGGTGCCGCCGTTCATGCCGGCAAGTTGGGATTCGGCGGTGGAACCGTGACCGTCGTCGGCGAGCAGGTGGGCCCGAACTCCTACACCGGCAGCGTCCGCAACGGCATTCGCAGCGACAGCCAGCCCTTCCAGGCGCCCACGGTCATGACGATCTCCTGAGCCGACCCCTGGCTCGGGTGAGCCGCCGGGGCCCGTGACGGACCGGGCTCCGGCGAAGCGCTCTGCAGAGGGCGAGCGTGCAGGGAGGTTCGGGAGTCGCCGCCCTGGCGTGGGCCCGCCGGGGCACGGTGTCGCGGGGCCGGACCGGGAAGGCGGTGACCCGGGGCGGTGTGCCCGGGGCGGTGTGCCCGGGGCGGTGTGCCCGGGGCGGTGTGCCCGGGGCGGTGTGCCCGGGGCGGGTCGGTGCGCCCCCCGGGTTCAGTCGCCGACGGGCGCCACCGGGGTGAAGCGGACGGGGAGGTGCTGGGGTCCGCTGATGAACGTGGACGGCAGCCACGTGGTGGGCCCGGCGGGCTCGAGGTCGGGGAGCCGCACCAGCAGCTCGCGCAGCAGGGCGCCCGCCTCGGCCCGGGCCAGATGGGCACCGAGGCAGAAGTGCGGTCCGCCGCCACCGAAGGCGATGTGCTCGTTGGGCGTGCGGCCGAGATCGAAGCGGTCGGGTTCCTCGAACACGGTCTCGTCGCGGTTGGCCGAGCCGTAGTACATGACGACCTTGTCGCCGGCGGCGATCTCCCGTCCACCGATGACGGTGTCGACGGTGGCCGTCCGCCGCATGTAGGTCACCGGCGAGACCCACCGCAGGAGCTCCTCCATGGCCGTGGGCATCAGCTCGTCAGGGGCGGACCGGAGGCGGGCGTACTCCCCGGGATGGGAGAACAGGGCGTCGTAGCCGCCGGCGACGAGGTTGCGGGTGGTGTCGCCGCCGGCGTCGACGAGCAGGAGGAACATCAGCCCGAAGTCGACGGGGTCGAAGGGTCGGCCGTCGACCACGGCGTGGGCGAGCCGGGTCGAGAGGTCCTCGCGAGGGTGACGCCGACGGTCGTCCCAGACGCCCTGCGCGTACTGGAACATCGCCATCACGGCGTCTGCCCCGGCGCCCTCGGGAACGCTCGAGGGTGCGGCGTGGATCGTCTCGGTCAGCCGGTAGAGCCGTCGGCCGTCGTCGAGGGGGAGGCCGAGCAGCTCGGCGACGACGAACGACGGCATCTCGCCGGCGAGGTCCTCCACGAGATCGCACTCGCCCCGCTCGCACACGGCGTCGACGATGCGGGTGGCCAGCTCGGCGATCCGGGGCAGCAGGGCGGTGACGGCCCGCGGCACGAAGTCGGGGATGAGCAACCGGCGGTGGCCGCCGTGGCGGGGCGGGTCCATCATCAGCATCATCTGGTGGTCACCGAGCTCCATGCGGGAGTCGGGGATCATGATGGTGGGGCTCGATGAGAAGCGCTGCGGGTCACGGCCGACGGCCCGGATGTCGGCGTAGCGGGTGAGCGCCCAGAACCCGGGGCCATCGGGCTCAGGGTGACGGTGGACCGGATCGTGGGCCCGCAGGTACCGGTAGAGACCGACGGGATGGCCCGCCGCGAAGGTCAGTGGATCCAGCAGGTCCTTGCGCACGCCCTGATCGGTCATGGCCGGTTCGTAGCAGCC
>JBIKWW010000369.1:0-3992 GCA_044356125.1 Acidimicrobiia bacterium | reverse complement strand
GGATGACGTCGACCGAGGGTCGGGCCGGAGATCGGACCCGGGTCGGCGGGCGATCAGCCACCCGCTGGTGGAGGTGATCGGCGAGGGCCTCAGCACATCGCCGAACTGGCGGGTCCGCCACCGGCCGCCGATGCTCGGCGAGGTGCTCGTGGCGAACGAGCGGGCGACTACCGACGACGTCGGTCGGGCCTTGCGCGAGCAGCGACGGCGTGCCGATCAGCCCATCGGCGAGATCATGGTCAGCCTCGGTCTGATCACCCGCATCGACCTCGACGCTGCGCTCGCCGTCCAGCGCAGCGAATCCGGGAACGTCACCGTCGTGCTCGACGGGCACCCCGACGCCTGACTCCGGCGCACGACCCCCGGCGAGTCGGCCCGGAACCGCCCGGCCGGGCCCCGAGCTCTCCCGCCTCAGTACCCCTGCGGCATGTGACGGGGTGATCCAGGTCGCGTGAGCCGGGTGATCGCGTCGGCGGCCACTGGCCACCCGGCGACCAGTTCCCCGCGGACCCCGCTCTCGAAGCAGTCGCCGACGAAACCCGGTGCCATGGTGCAGCCGACCAGGCCCCAGCTCCCGCCGGGTACCACCGCTCCGCCCATCCAGGTCCCGGCCGGGACCACCACCTGGACCCGGTCCCCCTTCAACAGATCGGGACCGAGCCGGGGACGCTCGATGCCGCCGTCGGGGTGCAGCAGGAGCAGCTCGATCGGGTCGCCCAGGTGGAAGTGCCAGATCTCGTCCAGGGTGAGGCGGTGCATCGCCGAGAACGAGTCGGGATCGGCGCTCAGGGCGAAGACGATGGACGTCCCGACGACGCGACCGCCCGCTTCGGACCGCCAGACCTCGGCGAAGTGCCCACCCTCGACCGGAAGGGGTTGCAGCCCGAGGACCTCACAGAGCTGCTCGAAGCTCGGACGGGGGATTGCGTTCACGGGTCCTCGATCTCGGGAGCGTTGTGCCCGTCGCCGGGCGGGACGGGAACCGGCGCGCCGGGAACGGCGATCGCGGCACCGAAGGGAGTGTGCGCGAGTGCCGCCGCCAGCCCGGGGCGCAGCTCGTCGACCGGGGCGCCCTCCCGGAGACGGGTGGCGGCATGTTCGAGGGCCGCCCCGGCCCCCGGCGCCAGGCCGTCGATCTGCGCGCTGAGCATCGCGGCGAGCCCGGAGATGGCATCGGCGTCGGCGTTGCCGAGATGCTCCGGCAGCCGCTCCAGGGCGAACACGGCCTCCCGGTGCATCCGGCCGCGCGTCCAGTACGGGTCACTCGTGCGGGCCTGTCGAGCAGCACCTTCCCATGGCCCGCGCCGCAGAGTCCCTCGGCTGATGAGCTCCTCGGCGACGTCGGCGAGGACGTCACGCGTCACCTCGGGCTGAGCGTCATCGGCCGGGTGGGCGGCGTCGAGCAACCCGGCGATGCGCCAGCGGTCCCACCCGCCGCGTTCCGCCGCTGCGGCCACGAGGTCGGGCCAGGCCCGCCTCCCCCCTCCCAGGACCCGCACCAGGGCGATCTCGAGGGCGGAGCGCAGCCGGGTGACGTCCGCAGGCAGGTCGGGCGCAGGCTCGGCCAGGACCCGCTCGAGCAGGTCCCGCAGCGGCCGGGGGAGGACGTCCCCACCCGATCCAGGGGCACCGGACCGCCCCCCGCCGGCTTCCTCCCGTCCCGCTTCGTCCCGACCGGACATCGGCGGAGCTCCCGGAGCGTCGTCGCCCCAGTGACGCTCCTCGGCGAAGGGGTCTCCTCGATGGTGGTACCCGTTGCGCTCCCAGAAGCCCAGTACCGGTTCACGCCAGAGCTCGAGCGCTCCGAGCCACTTCACCGACTTCCAGAAGTAGCGGTGGGGCACGACGAGGCGCAGCGGGCCACCGTGATCATCGGTGAGCGGAGCGCCGTCGACGGCCCACGCCACGAGGGCATCGTGGCGGTCGTGGAGGTCGGACAGCGTCAACGAGGCGGAGTAGTGGTTCGCCCCCACGGCCAGCAGCGTCGTGGCCAGCGGGTCCGGGGCGGCGAGGGTCAGCACGTCACGCAACCGCACACCGGTCCAGGTCACGTCGAGCCGGGACCACTTCGTGACGCAGTGGATGTCGGTCGTCACCTCCACCGCGCCGAGCGCCTCCAGCTCGGCCCGGCCGAGCGTGCGGGCGACCCCCGCGGCGTCGCCACCGAGGCGCAGCGACCAGTGCTCCCGGCCGCCCGACGGCACCGGTCCGAGGTGGAGCAGCGGGAACCGTTCCGTGACGTACTGCCCGGGCGGCAGGCGGGCCGGGTCGATCCCCCGGGCCGCGAGCTCAGCGCGCTTGCGCTCCATGAAGGTGCTCATCGGCTCCTCCCGGACGGCCGGCACCGCCGTGTGCCCCTCACTCCGGAACCCTCACGCCGGAACCCTCACGCCGGAAACCTCACGCCGGAAACCTCACGCCGGGAACCTCACGCGACGAGCGCGTCCAGGGCGATGCCGATCATCCGCTCGGTGGCGTCGGTGACGACCGTGCGGTGCGGGTCGTACCCCGCCATGGCGGCGTCGCCGCGGGCGAGCGGGTTGCCGTCCACGGTCAGGATCGCCCCGGCGGCGGCGCCGTGGAGGTGCGCGACCACGAACAGGGCCGAGACCTCCATCTCGACGGCAACGACGCCGGCGCGTTGCCACATGAGGAGCTCCGAGCCGAGCACGTCATGGGGGTAGAAGACATCGCTGGTGAGGACGATCCCCTCGGCAGGGGCAGCATCGGCTGCTCTGCCCGAACCACCAACCCCGCCCCCGGCCGCCGCTCGCAACGCCATGACCACGTCGGGATCGGCCAGCGCCGGGAACGTCGGGGGCACCAGCCTCGCCGTGAGCCCCTCGTCTCGCACGGCGCCCCGGGCGATCACCAGGTCGCCGTCGAGCACGTGGTCCTGCATGCCCCCGCACGTGCCGGCCCGGATCAGGCGGCGGGCCCCCGATCGGCACAGCTCCTCGAAGCAGACCGCAGCTCCGGCACTGCCGACGCCGTGGGACACGACGGCGATGTCGGTCCCCCGGTGACGGCCCACGATCGTCACGTACTCCCGGTTGCGGCCAACGGTGCGGGCCGCGTCGAGTCGCGGGGCGATGCGCTCGGCCCGCGCCGGGTCGCCGACGACGAGCACGCGCTCGGGCACGTCGCCGGCGCGCACGCCGAGGATCGGCATCATCACTCCCGGCTCGGGTCGTTCCGTCGTCATCTCACACCGTCCGGTCGTTGCCGCCGTCGATCGGGATCTGCGCACCGGTCGTCGCCAGGAACGAGTCCCCGCACAGATCGACCACGACCGCCCCCACCCTCGCCGAGGTGACCTCCGTCGCCAAGAGGTTGCGGCGTTTGTACTGCTCGACGGTGAGCCCGTAGCGGGCGGCGCGCTCGGCCAGGAGCTCAGGTGACCACAGCCCGGTGTCGAACACCGCGTCGGGATGCACGGTGTTGACCCGTATCCCGTCGGACGCCCACTCCAGGGCGGCCACCCGGGCCAGCTGGGTCGCGGCCGCCTTCGAGGCCGAGTAGGCGGCCGCTCCCGGTCCGGGCGCAGCGACGTTCTTCGAACCGACGAGCACGACCCTGCCCCCGACCGGCGAGCGGGCCAAGAAGGGGTGGAGGAGCCGCATCGACGTGGCCACGGCGTCGAGGTTGACACCCAGCACCGACGACCACACCGACGCATCGAGCGCGGCGATGGCAGCACCCGCTCCGAACACCCCGGCGGCCAGCACGGCGATGTCGACCCCGCCGAAGCGTTCGACGCCGGCCTCGATGGCGTCGCCCACTGCCGCTGCATCGGTGACGTCGACCCTGACGCCCAGCCACGACGGTCCGGGGAACGCCGCTGTCACGCTCTCGGCCCGGTCGAGTCCGACGACCGCGGCACCCCGGCCGAGCAGCGCTGCTGCACAGGCCCGGCCGATGCCCGAGGCGGCACCGGTCACCACGGCGATGCGGCCCGCCAACGGCGGTGGCGCGCCCGCCAGTCCGAGCTT
>JBIKWW010000367.1:0-4000 GCA_044356125.1 Acidimicrobiia bacterium | reverse complement strand
GGTACCGCCGGTGTCGCGGGTCCGGGCCTTGTCCACCCGGTAGAAGCGTTCGAAGATGCGCTCGCGGTCGCGCGGCGGGATGCCGATGCCCTCGTCGGCGACCTCGATGCGCACCAGGCCCGGCGAGCCGGACTCTTCGGCGACGACGCGCACCCGGACCGTCGACCCCTCCTCGGAGTACTTGACGGCGTTGTCGAGCAGGTTGAACACGGCGCTGGTGAGCTGGCGACGGTCGCCGAGCACCGAGGCGTGCGGGACGATGCCCACGTCGATGGTGATCGACCGGCGCTCGGCGGCGGGGCCGATCCGTTCGATGGCCTCCTCCACGAACCGCCGCACCGACACCGGCTCGCTGCCGACCTCCTCGGCCTCGATCATCGTCAAGGTCAGCAGGTCGTCGATCATGCGGGCGAGCCGGTTGGACTCCAGTTCGATGCGCTGCGCCAGGCGGCGCAGCACCGCCGCCGAGGTCTCCGCCGCCATGGTCTCGGCGAGCACGCAGAGCGCGCCCACCGGGGTCCGCAGCTCATGGCTGATGTTCGACACGAAGTCACGGCGAACCTGCTCGATGCGGCGGCGTTCCGAGACGTCCTCGACGACGGCGACGGCGCCCAGCACCCGTCCGGCCCGCTGGATGGGGGTGGCGGTGACCTCCAGCACCCGTCGGGGAGGCCCGAAGAGCTCCACCTGGCGCTCCGGTGCGTGGCCCTGCAGGGCGGCCAGCAGGGCCTCCCTGACGGCCTGCTCCTCGAGCAGATCGGGGCCCCGGCCGGGGTCGCCGACGGGTGAGTTGCGCAGGACGATCGTGCCGTGCTCGTCGCAGACCACCACGCCGTCGCGGACGGACCGCAGGGCTCCCACCGCCCGGTCGTGATCGGCCTGCATGGCCTCCAGGGCCTGCTGCAGCTCCTCGACAGCGAGCGGCGGCCGATCGGTGGCCGCGGACGGACCGCCCGAACCGGCGGGGCCCGTCTCCCGGGGCCGCCAGATCACCACGGGTCCACCCCGGCGGTGGGGCGAGGGACAGGAACGGGGAAGTTCACGGACCCGTAGCTTTCACCCGTTCGGTGACATCTCCCTGACGGGGACATGACGCCATGGTGACATCAGCGGCAACCCTGTCGGACCCCGGCCCCACCGGACCGGACCCTCGGTAGCATCCCCTGCGTGGCCATCACGGACCTGCAGCGCAACATCAAGCACATCGACGGACGGGTCCACGAGCTCTTCGCGTTGATCGCGGACGGCCTCCAGGCGGCCACGGAGGCGCTGCTCGCCTCCGACCGCGAGCTGGCCGGCAAGGTCGTCGAGCGGGACCGGCGCATCGACTCGATCTACGAGGAGCTCGAGACCCTCCTGCAGGACTCGGTGATGCTCCAGGCCCCGATGACCCGGGACCTGCGGTACCTGGTGTCGATGCTGCGGATCGTCCCCGAGCTCGAACGCTGCGGCGACCTGGTGGAGCACATCGCCAGCCGGGCCATGCGCGGCCTGGGCGACCAGCTCCCACCGCGGGTCCGGGGCCTCGTCGAGCGCATGGGTGAGGTCGGCACCGAGCTGTGGCGCCTCGCCGCCGCCGTGTACGACAACCCCGACGCCGACGGCGTCTCCAGGCTGCACCTGCGCGACACCGAGATGGACGACCTCCGGACGCTGATGATGGCCGAGGTCGTCGAGGCCGAGGTCCCTCTCCCCGTCGCCATGGAGATGGCGCTCATCGGACGGTTCTACGAACGCCTCGGCGATCACGCCGTGAACATCTCCAACCGGATGCGCTTCGCCCAGTCAGGTCTGGGCATGGTCCACAAGCAGGACATCGAGCCCGGTCTCTGACCGTCCGCCCGGGACCCAGAGCCGCCCCCTCCCTGACCCCGCGATCCCTCCATGAGCACTGCCACCACCGCAGACGCCGACGACCGTCCGCGCCCCATCGTGACCCCGATCAGCCGGGCCGACCGCACCTTCCGGGGCATCACCACTGCGGCGGCGGCGACGAGCCTCGTGGTGATGGGCCTGATCGCGGTCTTCCTCTGCATTGAGGCCTGGCCCGCCATCTCCACGGCGGGGACGGACTTCGTCACCCGGTTCGAGTGGGACCCGGACGGCTTCCCCGCCGTCTACGGCGTCGCCTCGGCTCTGTGGGGCACGGTCGTCATCGCCCTCATCGCGCTGGTCCTCGCCGTGCCCGTCTCGATCGGGACGGCTTTGTTCATCAACGAGTACGCCCCCCGGCGCCTGCGCACCCCCATGATCACCATGGTCGACCTGCTCGCCGCCATCCCGTCGATCATCTTCGGCCTGTGGGGCCGGGAGTACCTCAACACGCCGCTCGCGAACATCTCGAGGTGGCTCGCCGACTACCTGGGCTTCATCCCCATCTTCCGGACCGAGGCGCTGTTCTTCGGCAACTCCTATCTCGTGTGCGGCGTGGTGCTGGCCCTGATGATCATCCCGATCATCACGTCGGTGAGCCGCTCGGTGATGAACGAGACGCCTCGCGGGTACTGCGAGGCGGCTCTGGCCCTGGGCGGCACCCGGGCCGGGATGATCCGGACGGTGATCCTGCCGTTCTCCAAGAGCGGACTCGTCGGGGCGTCCATGCTGGGCCTGGGCCGGGCGATGGGCGAGACGATCGCCGTCGCCCTCATCCTCTCCATCGACCAGCGCCTGTACACCAACGTGGTGCAGCCCGGTGGGAGCGCCATCGCCGGCCTCATCGCCGTCAAGTTCGGGGAGGCGAGCACCAACGGCCGTTCGGCGCTCATCGGCGCCGGCCTGGTCCTGTTCGTCGTGACCCTGCTGGTCAACGTCGCCGCCCGACGCATCGTCGCCGGCAGGAAGGCCTCGTCGTGAGCACCCCCTCCCCCACCACCGGTTCCGGCGCGTCGGGGCCCACGTCCCCCGAAGCCTCCGACATCCCCCGCCGCCTGCGGACCTTCACGAACCGCGATCTGCTCGAGCTGCTCGCCCTGGCCGGCGCAGCCGTCGTGGTCACGCTCCTGATCTTCCTCGTGTCCCCGCTGGACGGCACCGTCGGCTTCGTGCTGGTCGCCTACGCCGTGTTCCTCGCCGTCTACTGGGCCCTCGCCCACGTCCGGATGGACCGCAAGGTCGCGGCGGACCGCGTCGCCACGGTCCTCATCGGCAGCGCCGCCACGCTCACCATGATCCCGCTGGTCGCCATCGTGGTCACGGTGGTGCGACGGGGTCTGACCGGGCTGTCCGGGGGGTTCTTCACCGAGACCCTGGAGGGCGTCGCGCCCGACGCCCCGGCCACCGACGGCGGGGCGGTCCACGCCATCCTCGGGACCCTCGCCCAGGTCGGCCTGGCGACGCTGCTCTGCGTGCCCTTCGGAGTGCTCACCGCCGTCTACCTGAACGAGATCCGGGGCCGGATGACCGCTGTGGTGCGGCCGATCATCGACGCCATGAGCGGCGTGCCGTCCATCGTCGCCGGTCTCTTCATCTACTCGGTCTGGGTGATCGGGCTCGACCAGGGCTTCTCGGGCTTCGCTGCGTCCCTGGCGCTCAGCGTGCTGATGCTGCCTACCATCGCCCGCACGACCGAGGAGATGCTCAAGCTCGTCGACCCCGGCCTGCGGGAGTCGGCGCTCGCCCTCGGCGCCCCGCAGTGGCGTACCGTCGTGCGGGTCGTGCTGCCCACCGCCCGGGCCGGGATCGTCACGGCCGTGATCCTCGGCATCGCCCGGGTCGCCGGGGAGACCGCCCCACTGCTGATGACCGCCTTCGGCAACGACCGGTCGAACCTGCCCCGGACGTTCAGCGAGCCCCAGGAAGCCCTTCCCCTGTTCATCTACAAGCAGATCACCAACGCCCAGGGAAGCGCCGTACTGCGGGCCTGGACCGGAGCATTCGTCCTGGTCGGGCTGGTGCTCATCCTGTTCGTGATCGCCCGGCTGGTCAGCCGCCCGGCCCGCACCGCCCGATGAACCGGACCGAACCGCCCCTCGTCCCGCCAGCCCCCCCGGGAGCGCCAAGA
>JBIKWW010000368.1:0-4000 GCA_044356125.1 Acidimicrobiia bacterium | reverse complement strand
GGGATGTCGACGTAGTGGGTGGTGGTGATCTCGCCCGCCACCACGACCAGGCCGGTCGTGAGCAGGGTCTCGCAGGCCACCCGGCCCGTCGGGTCCTCGGCCAGGATGGCGTCGAGGACGGCGTCGGAGATCTGGTCGGCCATCTTGTCCGGATGGCCTTCGGTGACGGACTCCGAGGTGAAGGTCCAGTTGCGGCTCATGTCTGCTCCTCGCGTGTTCGCGCCATGGTGGTGGTCCGCATCGCCGGTGCGGTGCGGACCAGGTAGGTGGCTCGGTGTGTCGAGACCGGCCGGTCGGCTCAGTCCCCGTGTCGCCGGGCCGCCCGGACGCGACGTGCCTCGTTGAGCACGGCGTTCGCGACAGCTCGCTTGGTGGTCAATGGTACGTGCCGGGGCGGCTCATCCCAGGAATAGATGGCGACCGCGTTCGTCTCGTGCTCGAAGCCCGTCCCGGCCACGGCGCCCTCGGCGGACACGTCGTTGGCGACGATCAGGTCGGCGTTCTTGCGCCGGAGCTTGTCCCGGGCGTTGGCCTCGAGGTCGTGGGTCTCGGCGGCGAAGCCGACGAGGACCTGATCGGGACGTTTGGCCCGACCCAGCCCGGCGAGGATGTCGGGCGTGCGCTCCAGGACGATCGTCGGGGCGTCGTCGGAGGAGGGGTCCTTCTTGATCTTCCGGTCGGCGGCGGCCACGGGGCGGAAGTCGGCGACGGCGGCGGCCATGACGATCACGTCGGCGCCGACGGCGGCGGCATCGACCGCCGCCTGCATCTGAGCGGCCGACTCCACCCGGACGACGTGCACCCCGGCGGGCGCAGCCAGCGACACCGTCGACACCAGCGTCACGCGGGCACCACGGGCGAGCGCCTCCTCGGCGATGGCGTAACCCTGCCGCCCGGAGCTCCGGTTGCCGATGAAGCGGACCGGGTCGATGGCCTCGCGGGTCCCCCCGGCGGTCACCAGCACGTGCAGCCCGGCCAGGTCCGCAGAAGCCCCACGATCGCCCGGATCGCCCGGATCGCCCGGATCGCCCGGATCGCCCGGATCGCCCGGATCGACCGGGACGCCCGGCGAGCGGCCCGAGAGCACCGTGGCCGCGGCCTCGACGATGTCGGCCGGCTCGGCCAGACGGCCCTTGCCGACGTCACCGCCAGCCAGTCGGCCCTCGGCTGGATCGAGGACGTGCACCCCCCGGCGCCGCAGGACGGCGATGTTGTCCTGCACGGCCGGGTGCTCCCACATCTCGGCGTGCATCGCCGGGCACACGAGCACGGGGGCCCGGGTGGCGAGCAGCGTGGCGGTGAGCAGGCTCCCTGACATGCCGGTCGCGTAGGCCGCCAGGGTCCGGGCCGAGGCCGGGGCGACGACCACGATCTCGGCCCGTTGGCCGAGCAGCGTGTGGGGTGAGGGGTGCGCAGCGTCCCACATGGACGTCCACGCCGGCTCACTGCTCAGCGCGCTGAAGGTCAGCGCACTGATGAACCGCCGGGCACCGTCGGTGAGGATGACGCTGACGACGGCACCGGCGTCGCCCAGGCGACGACAGACCTCGACGGCCTTGTAACCGGCGATGCCGCCGGAGACGCCGAGCACGACCCGACGGCCGCGCAGCACCGAGAGGTCGGTCGGCATCGGGGCTGCGAACGGCCCGGCGCTCAGCCCTGAGCGCCCTCGTCGGCGGCGGGACCCGAGCCGTCACCGGCGTCGGCCTCGGCGTCGATCCGGTGGTACTCGATCTTGTCGGCCACGATCTCCTCGAGGGCGATCGACAGCGGCTTGCGCGACACCGACGCCACCTGCGGCGGGACCAGCGTGCCGATCCCGTCACCCAGCTGGTTGAAGTAGGAGTTGATCTGACGGGCCCGACGTGCCGCCACGGTGACCAGCGTGAACTTCGAATCGACGCGCTGGAGCAGATCCTCGATGGCGGGATCGATCAGGTTGGCGCGCCGGTGGGGGGAAGCAGTGGACATCAGCCCTCGCTGGTCTGGTCTGGACCGTGGCCGACGCCCGGTCCGGGGGGACGCGAGGGAGCCGCCGCAGCGGTACGGGAACGATGAACGATACCAGCAACCTCGTCGATCGCCCGTTCGAGGTCGTCGTTGACCACCACGTGGTCGGCGATCCGGTGCCCGATCTCCTCCTCGGCCGCAGCTTTGGCGAGACGGCGGGCGATGGTCGCCTCGTTCTCGCCACGGGAGCGCAGCCGGGCCTCCTGATCCTCGCGGGTCGGGGGCTCGATGAAGATCAGGACGGCGTCGGGGAAGCGCTCACGGACCTGGACGGCGCCCTGCACGTCGATCTCGAGCACGACATCGGAACCGGCAGGAGCCGTCGGCACCGGAGTGCCGTAGAGGTTGTCGAACACCTCCGCCCACTCGAGGAATCCACCCGCCTCGAGATGTGCGAGGAAGGTGGACCGGTCGACGAAGTTGTAGGCGTAGGGGGATTCCGACGGACGGCGGGCCCTCGTGGTCCAGGAGCGGCTGAGCCACAGGGCGGGATCGGCCTCGCAGATGCGGTCCACGATCGTGCCCTTCCCGGC
This sequence comes from Acidimicrobiia bacterium, assembly GCA_044356125.1. GTDB lineage: Bacteria > Actinomycetota > Acidimicrobiia > Acidimicrobiales > JANYDT01 > JBIKWW01. The sequence continues at coordinate 1,457 of JBIKWW010000368.1, read as the reverse complement.
CCCCGAGGGCCCGGACACGACGAAGATCGTCACCGGTGCCAGCCCGGTCCGCACCCCGTTGCGCCGCCCGTCCACGCCGTCAGGCGCCGAAGGCCTCGAGGAGCTTGGCCTTCTGCTGATCGCCGATGCCGCGCAGGGTGCGGTTCTCGGCGATGCCGATCTCGTCGAGGGTCCGCCGGGCCTTGACCTTGCCCACGCCGGGCAGGGCCTCGAGCACGGCGAGGACCTTGGTCTTGCCGACGACGTCGTCGGTCTCGGCGAGCTTCAGCACCTCGGCGAAGGTGATGGAGCGCATCTTGAGGTTCGTCTTGAGCTCGGCGCGGGCCTTGCGAGCCTCGGCGGCCTTCTCGAGGGCGGCCTGACGCGCTTCGGGAGAGAGGGTGGGGAGTGCCATGGCTTCAAGCTATCCGCCGGGGTACCCTGAACCAGGCCACACGGAGGCAGACCGGTGTGGTGAACGTCACGTACCGGCGGTCCGCAGGTCGGCCGCCGTCGCCGCCGCGACCGCGGCCGCCGCCGCCTCGAACCGGTTGCCGGCATCGGCGTAGAGCACGGCCCGGGACGAGTTCACGAGCATCCCCGTCCCGCCGGCGGTCGTCCCGGCGGCCAGCGTGGCTGCCGCGTCGCCCCCCTGCGCGCCAACCCCGGGCACGAGCAGCGGGAGATCCCCGACCATCCGTCGGACGGCGGCCAGCTCGGCCGGGTAGGTCGCCCCCACCACGAGCCCCACCTGCCCGTGGGCATCCCAGTCGCTGACGGCGAGATCGGCGACGTGCTCGAACAGCGGACGGCCGTCCACGAGCAGGGCCTGCAGGTCGTCGCCGCCGGGGTTGCTGGTGCGGCACAGCACGAACACCCCGCGGTCGCCCCAGGCGAGGTAGGGCTCCAGAGAGTCCGTGCCCAGGTAGGGGTTCACGGTGACGCAGTGGGCGCCGTAGCGCTCGAAGGCCTCGGATGCGTACTGGACGGCGGTCGGGCCGATGTCGCCACGCTTGGCGTCGAGCACGAGCACGTGCCGGGGGTGCCGTCGCAGGATGTGGTCGCACAGCCGCTCCAGTGCGTCCTCGGCCCGCTGGGCGGCGAAGTAGGCGATCTGGGGCTTGAAGGCACAGCAGTGGTCGGCGGTGGCGTCGACGATCCGGCGGCAGAACTCGAACACCCGGTCCGGGTGGTCCGCCAGCGGCTCGGGGTACCGGGCGGGGTCGGGATCGAGCCCGACGCAGAGCATCGTCCCCGCGGCCGTCCAGGCGTCACGGAGGCGCCGCCGGAACGGGCTGTCCTCCCGGGAGCGGGCACCACGCACCGGTGCACCGCTCACCGGTGCACCGCCGACGTCAGCTCGGCGACCCGGGCGACGCCGCGGGCCACGCACCAGGAGCGCAGCTCCTCGAGGATCCGTCCGGGTGCTCCCGGGTCGAAGAAGCTCGCCGTGCCGACCTGCACGGCATCGGCCCCGG
>JBIKWW010000364.1:0-4042 GCA_044356125.1 Acidimicrobiia bacterium | reverse complement strand
GCCGGAGCCGACGATGCCGTGCTGCGTGCCGCCTCCCGTCGCGAGCTGCAGCAGGTCCAGCGGATGGCCCCGGCGCGCCGGGCCGTCGCCGCCGACGGGTCGGTGCGGATCGCCGAGGGCGGCTACCCCATGGGGCTGAGCTCCTTCGCCCATGACCGTCTGGGGACGGTCGTCACCCACTCCGGCGGCCTTCCCGGGTACGGGTCGAACATGCGGTGGGTGCCCGGCGGGGTGGGCACGGTCGTGCTCGCCAGCATCACCTATGCGCCCATGTGGCATGCCGCCGCGGCGGTCCTGGACGCCCTGGCCGAGGCGGGACTGGCGTGGGCGTACCGCCCGGTCGGGGCCGAGGCGGTCGAGGGTGTCGAGGCGTCCGGGCGGGCGCTGGCGGTCGCCCTCCTCGGCCTGGCCGGGGGCGGCGGTCCGGACCGGCGCGTGTTCGCCGACAACGTGGCCCCCGACGTGCCCTGGGACCTGCGTCGGGCCGAGGCGGTCAGACGCCTGCGTCCCGACGCCGTGGTCGTGGGTGTCGAGGTGGAGTCGGGGGCCTGCGGCGTGGTGTCGTTCGCCTCGGAGGGGGCCGTTCGGCGGGTGCGCTTCCGGTTGGCCCCGATCGCCCCTGCCCTCGTGCAGAGCTACGACTGGCTCTAGGGGGGAGCCGGCCCGCCGTTCGGGGGGTCGTCCCGGTTCGGGGCTGGGCCGTTCCGTGAAGGCTGGGCCGTTCCGTGAAGGCTGAGCCGTTCCGTGAAGGCTGGGTCGTCGGACGCGTCAACAAGAGGTGAGCGCGCCAGCCTTCGGTCGGGTGTTCAGTCCTCGCCGGTTCCGTCGAGGGATCCGGCTCCGTCAAGGGGGTCTGGTGCCGTCAAGGGGGTCTGGTGCCGTCATTGGGATCCGGCTCCGTCATTGGGATCCGGTTCCGTCAAGGGGATCCGGTTCCGTCAAGGGGACCCGGTGCGGCCGAGGGATGCCGCGACGGCGCGGACCAGCTCGAGCTGCGTCCCCACCTCGGGGCCGCCCATGGGGCGGTGCAGGCGCACGTGGCTCAGGGCGTCGGGCAGATCCATGCCGAGATGCAGCAGCACGGCGACGGCCGTGGTGCCGCTGCGGCCGATCCCGGCGGCGCAGTGCACGATCACGCCCGCCCCGGCCCGGAGCCGGTCCACCACGTGGTCGAAGAGCGCCTGCATGCGCGCTCCGCCGAGCGTGTCGAGGTCGGGGACCGGGAACCACAGGGCGCGCCCCGAGTTCACGGCCGCGGCCAGCCAGTCGACGTAGTCGGGATAGCGGTCGTCGATCTCGAAGCGCTCGACGAGGCACACGACGTGGGTGGCCCCGACGCGGGCCAGGGCGGCCTCGGCTCCGGGGCCCATGACGTGCTTGCCGCACAGCCACAGCCGCCCGGGGACGCCATCGGGCAGCGGGATCTCGTCGATGCCCCCGTCGCGGTGGCGCTCGGTGAGCACGGTCAGCCCACCGCAGGGGCGGCAACGGACCGCCCGCCGCGGACAGCGCGGTGCTCCCCGGCGAGGGCCCATCCGGCGACCACGGCCAGGGCCATCACGGTCCCCGCTGCGGCGTAGGTGCCGATGGGCCCGAACCGGTCGTACACGGCCCCCGCTCCCGAGGCGGCCAGGCCACCAGCGAGGGTCTGCACGGCGCCGACCAGGCCCTGGGCCCCGGCGAGCTGGGCGGGGGGCGCGGTCAGGGTGATGGCCACCGGCACGCTCGACGCCGTGAGGGCGTCGTTGACGGCGTGCACCACGCCCACGCACACGAGCAGGGCGGGCACGGGGATGAGCCCGTAGGAGCAGATGCACACGGCCCCGACGAGCAGGCCGAAGGCACCCGTGCGGTAGGGGCCGGTCCGCTCCACGAGCGCTCCGCCCCGCTGGCCGAGGAACACCAGAGGAGCGGCGAACACGATGATCCCGAGGGTGACGTAGAGGTCGTGGCCGCCGAGATCGGTGATGCGCAGCGCCCACAGTGCGTCGAACACGCCGATCATCACGAAGAAGGCGGCGCCGTAGCAGCACGCCGACAGCATCCAGCGCTGGCGCAGCAGCCCGAGGGAGAGGCGGGGGGCGCCGATGCCCGGGCTCGGCTCGCCCATGGGCACGGACCAGACGACGAAGAGGAACACGACCGAGAACCCGGCGGCGATCAGGTACGGCCAGCGGATCCCGAGCGGCCCGGCGAGCACGGCGGCGATGGCCGGACCGGTGAGGAAGCCGATGACGTCGAAGCTCAGGATGCCGCCCAGGTTGCGGCCCACCTGGTCGGGCTCGGCGACGGCGACGGCCCGGCGGATGGCCGGGTAGGCGGCCCCGACGCCGATGCCCATGAGCGCCCGGCCCCCGAGGAAGCCGGGGGCCTCGGAAGAGGCGGCCACGAGCACGAGCCCGGCGATGTTGGCCGTGAGGCCGCCGAGCAGCAGGAGGCGACCACGGCCGCGGTCGGCCAGGGGAGCCAGCGCGATCTGGGCGGCGAACGAGGCGAAGAAGCCGGCCGCGATGATCAGCCCGAGCATCGTCTCCGACACCCCGTAGCGATCGCGCATCTTGGCCAGCAGGGCGAACATCACCCCGTAGCCCGATGTCAGGGCAGCGACGGTGAGCTGCAGGGAGCGGACGGTACGGCGGGTGTTCATTGGGGGGCCGATCAGTGGGCGGGGTCCGATGGTACGGCGCCATCGGACCGCGGCCCGTGCGGCCCGTGCGGCCCGTGCGGCCCAGGCCCGTTGCGCTCCGCCCGCCCGGCCACGGACCACAGGGCGATGGCGGCGGCCGTGGCCACGTTGAGCGAGTCGACGCCACGGGCCATCGGGATGCGGGCCCGCACCGCCGCCGCACCGAGTGTGGCGGAGCGCAGGCCGGGGCCCTCCGAACCGACGACCACGGCCACCTTCGGGCCCGGACGGAGCGTCCTCAGATCGGTGGCGTCGGCCGCCGGGGTCAGGGCCAGGGTGGTCCAGCCCTCGGCGCCGAGGGCGGCCACGAGCGCGGCGGCGTCGTCGGTGCGGGCGCTGGGGAGCGACAGCGAGGCGGCCCGGGAGGCGGTGACCGCCCGGCGGTACAGCGGGTCTCCCGACGTCGGGTCGAGGAGCAGGGCGTCGGCGCCGAGGGCGGCGGCGCTGCGGGCGATCAGGCCGACGTTGACCGGGTTCTCGACGGCTTCGAGGACCACGATCGTCGACGCCGCAGCCACCACCTCGGCGGCCGTCCGAGTGGGTGGGCGGCGGACCAGCGCGAGCACGCCCCGGTGGACACCGAGACCCGTGATGCGTCCGATGACCGCCGGTCCGGCGGCGAGGATCCCGACGTCGGCGGGGAGGGCCGGAGGCACGGGGTGACGGGCATCGATCAGCGCGCTGATGATCGGCAGGCCGAGCCGGACGACCTCGTCGAGCACGTCGGGACCTTCGGCCACGAAGCAGCCGAGGGTGTCGCGGAGAACCGGGTCCCGCATGCCCCGGAAGGCGGCGACGGCAGGGTCGTCGGGATCTTCGACGTACTGGACGGTCACGGGTGCCCCTGCGACGGCGGCGGAGCGGCGGTGCTCAGAGGCTGGTGGTGTTGAAGGTGTCGCAGTCGGTCATCTGGCCCGAGCGGAAGCCGGTGGTGAACCACCGGACGCGCTGCTGGGAGGAGCCGTGCGTCCAGGTCTCGGGTGTGACGTTGCCCTGGAACCGCTTCTGGATGAAGTCGTCGCCGACCCGGGAGGCGGCGTCGAGACCCTCCTCGATGTCGGCGTCGGTGATCTCGACGATCAGGGGTTCGGGGCCGGCGGTGGCATTGGCCGCCCACACCCCGGCGAAGCAGTCGGCCTGGAGCTCGAGGCGCACGGCCTTGCTCTCGGGGCCCTGCATGTCGCCGGATCGCTGGACCTTCGCCGAGATGCCGAGCAGGTTCTGGACATGGTGTCCGTACTCGTGGGCGATCACGTAGGCCTCGGCGAAGTCGCCGCCCTGGGCGCCGAACTGGCTGCGGAGCTGGTCGAAGAAGCCGAGGTCGATGTAGGCCTTCTCGTCGGGCGGGCAGTAGAA
>JBIKWW010000365.1:0-4042 GCA_044356125.1 Acidimicrobiia bacterium | reverse complement strand
CCGGCACGGGAACCGAGCAGGCGTCCCCCGAGCATGCGCCGACCCGGTCGCATCAGTCGCCGCATGCTCACGGCGACGAGGATCAGCCGCACGGCGCGACGTCCACACGACGCGACGCCGCTGCCGCTGCTGACCGGATGGCGGTCGATGCCGGTGCGGTCCCCGACCCGCGTTCCGGGCTGGGCGACGTCGCACCCGAGTCGGCCCAACGCCACGCGGTGCTGACCGACACCGCGGGCAGCCCCGCCGGGTCGATGTCGAGACCGTCGCCGCCGCACGCACACCGCCCGTACGCGCCCCCGTGGCGCCCCGTCGCGCCAGCGGTCGAAGAAGCCCACGCCGGCGACGCCCTGGACCGAGCGACGGGGATGGTCATCGCCCACTACGACGGTGCGCTCTCGCACCCGAGCGCGAGCCGACGCGGCGGCATCGACGTCGCCGCGACCGTGCGGCAGGCGCTGCGCTCCGGCCACTCGCTGCTCCCGCCACGGCGGCGGGCACCTCGCCGCAGGCGGGCGCGGGCGCTCGTCCTCGTCGATGTGAGCAACTCGGTCCGCGCCACGTCACAGCCATGGCTCGAGATCGCCGCCGCGCTGGCGCGACGGAGCCGTCACGTGCGGGTCGCAGCCATCACCGACCGGGCCACGGAGGTGACCTCCGCGCTGCGCCAACCGGTTCGGCCCGGCGAGCTGCTCGGCGTCGTCGAAGCGGCCGGGGCCGATCCGGGAGTGAGCTCGGACTGGGGAGCGGCGTTCGCCGAGCTGGCCCACGACTCGCATCGATGGCAGCTCCGGCACCGGCATCTGCTCGTCCTCGGCGATGGGCGCAGCAACGGCCACTCGCCGCGCGTCGACTCGTTGGCCGAGCTCGTCGGTCGGTGCGCGTCGTCGTGGTGGATCACGTCGGAGCCGCCGGGCGCGTGGGGGCTCGGCAACGGGGAACCCGATCGCTACCGCTCCGTGGTGGAGCGCATGGACACCGCTCGAACGGCGGCGGCGCTGCTCGAACGGGCGACGGACCTGTCCGCCCGTCGGTCGTCAGCGCGCTGATCGGCAGGCGGCATGGTGCGGACCGCCGGCCGGCAGGCGCAGCTATCGTTTCGGAATCGTTCTCGACGAACGGGCACGGATCCGTCGTCGGCGGAACCCCGACCACCCCAAGGAGCGGCATGGACCGCAAGCTACCCGTGACCGTCCTGTCAGGGTTCCTCGGAGCCGGCAAGACGACGTTGCTCCAGCACGTGCTCGAGAACCGCGAGGGTCGCCGCGTCGCGGTCATCGTCAACGACATGAGCGAGGTCAACATCGACGCCGCGCTCGTCGCCGGGGGCCAGGCGGCGCTCGACCGCGTCGACGAGCGCCTGGTCGAGATGACGAACGGCTGCATCTGCTGCACCCTGCGAGACGATCTGCTGGTGGAGGTCGCCGCGCTCGCCCGCGAGGGCCGCTTCGACCACCTCGTCATCGAATCGACCGGCATCTCCGAGCCGATGCCCGTCGCCGCGACCTTCGACTTCGTCGCCGAGGACGGCACCAGCCTCGGCGACGTCGCCCGCCTCGACACGATGGTGACCGTCGTCGACGCGACCACGTTCCTCGACGAGGCCGGCCCCTCTTCCATGGACGAGCTCGCCGATCGGCGCATCCAGGCAGACGAGGACGACGACCGGACGGTCGCCGACCTCATCATCGACCAGGTGGAGTTCAGCGACGTCGTGGTGATCAACAAGTGCGACCGAGCCCAGCCCCGCCGCATCGACGAGACCGAAGCGCTCGTCCGCGCGCTCAACCCGTCGGCGCGGATCGTGCGGGCCACGCGCGGCCGGCTCCCCATCGGCGAGATCCTCGGCGCCGACCGCTACGACGCCGAGCGGGCGGCGTCGCGAGCGGGCTGGATCGAGGCCCTCAACGGCACGGCAACGCCCGAGACCGAGGAGTACGGCATCACGAGCTTCGTGTTCCGCTCGCGCCGGCCGTTCCACTCGGACCGCTTCCACGCCCTCATGCACGACGAGTGGCCCGGGGTGATCCGCGCCAAGGGGTTCCTCTGGTTGGCCACGCGTCCCGACGTGATGGCCGTCTACTCGCACGCCGGCGGGACGTGCACCCTCGAGCCCGGCGCGCTGTGGTGGGCCGCCCAGGACCCGTCGCAGTGGCCGGACGAGCCCGACGAGCGTGCGTCGATCGAGTCGGACTGGGATCCCGAGTTCGGCGACCGGCGCATCGAGCTCGCGGTGATCGGCATCGGGATGGACGTCGACCACCTGCACTCCCGCCTCGCCGACTGCGTGCTGTCCGACCGGGAGCAGGCGAAGGGCAGGGCGTACTGGAGCAGGCGGCGCGAACACTTCGAGACCTGGGACTGACGGGAGCCGGACCGGGCCCCCGGGCCCGGCCGGTGCGATCAGGGCCGCGCGTCCATCCCGGCCCCGCCGGCCATGAGCTCCGTGGCCAGGAGACGCTCGATCGAAGGGCGCAACGGAGCCGCTGCGACGACCGTGACCGTGCCCGCCGGCCCGCCCGCGTACGTCACGTCGCCGTCCGCCGCGCTCAGCCGACACGACATCGCCACCCGACCCGACGGGATCGACCGGCTGCCGACGGCATGGACGCAGGCCGTCATCCCGTGCTGCACCCGGACGAGCGCCTGCACGCGCAGCACGTCCGGCTCACGCGACACGAGCCGTTCGACCACCGAGCGGACCGCCCCCGCGCCGACCGGCACGGGCAGCTCGAACGACATGGCCTCGAACGGCGAGCAGCTCGAGTCAAGAGCCGGTCCGACGCCATGACCGGGCGCGCCCACGTCGCCCGGGGCGGCCGGACCCACCCGGAGCTCGCCCGTCCAGCAGCCGGTGGAGAACAGGCCGCCGACGGGGAGCCCGCCGATGGCCGGCGCGACGATGGCGCCGAGCCGGTTCGCTCGCCGCAGCGCCGTCGCCACCTCGACGAAGGCCGGTCCGGTCAGGTCGCCGGCGCCACCGAGCACGGTGCGGTCCGCGATGGCGAGACCGGCCGCCATCGAGGCGGGTACCACCCCGTCTCCCGAGGCGATGCGAACCGTCGCGGCGGGCCCGTGCACGGCCATCACCACGCAGTCCAGGGCCGCGGCGCGGCGCGCATCCAGCAGCACGAGCGCCGCCGTGACGGGCATGACGGACTCGCCGTCCTCCACGGCGACGATGACGTGCGGGATGGGCGCACCCGAGGCTGACCGCACCCTCAGCGCGGTCTCCAGCCGGATCGCGATCTCGTCGGCCGGGATGCCGGGGTCCGCCGCCCGGCGAAGCTCGACGAGATGCACCCCGTCGGCCGGTGTGAGCGCGGCGGCGATCCGATCCGAGAGCTCAAGGGCCCCCTCACCGCCGACGAGGGTGACCAACGGCCCGGACATGAGCCGATCGTAGCGGGGCGCAGGTGTGTTCAGGAATCGTTCCTATCGCGTGTCCAGCGGGCGGTAGCGTGTCGGCCATGGCGTTCGAGGAGTGGTGCACCACCGCAGAGGCGCTCGACTGCTTCGGCAACGTCGTCTACCGGCTCCGGCTCCGCTTCGATGGGATCGTCGAGGTCCGGCTCCACACCGGCACGGTGGCCGACGTCGAGCCCCGGACCGGCACCGTCCTCACCCCGGGGGTCCATCTCGATCCGGTCATCGTGGAGCAGTGCCGCCAGCTCCGCCCGTGACGAGCAAGGAGTAGGAATAGCTCTCAATCCTGTCTAGGATCGAAGCATGAGCTCATCCGTCGATCAGCGGGTCCCCGTCACCGTCCTCACCGGGTTCCTCGGGTCGGGGAAGACCACCCTCCTCAACCACATCCTCACCGAGCAGCACGGCAAGCGCATCGCCGTCGTGGAGAACGAGTTCGGTGAGATCGGAATCGACGACGCGCTCGTCATCGACGCCGAGGAGGAGATCTTCGAGATGAACAACGGCTGCATCTGCTGCACCGTGCGCGGCGACCTCATCCGGATCCTCGGCAACCTGATGCGGCGGCGCGACAAGTTCGACCATATCCTCGTCGAGACCACCGGTCTGGCCGACC
>JBIKWW010000363.1:0-4045 GCA_044356125.1 Acidimicrobiia bacterium | reverse complement strand
GGCCGAACCGGCCGTCGTCCCGTCGTTGCCGGAGATGGCTGCGGCAGTGTGCGCCGCCTCGGCGAGCTGCCGGGCCATCTCGGCGGTCGTCACCGTCTGCTCCTCGACGGCGCTGGCGATCGTGATCTGGCTCTGGTTGATCTGCTCGATCACCCCGGAGATCTGCTCGATGGCCTGGCGGGCCTGTCCGCTCTTCAGCTGGATCTGCTCCACCATCGAGCGGATGGACTGGGTCGCCTTGCTGGTGTTCTGGGCCAGTTCCTTGACCTCGTTGGCCACGACGGCGAAGCCCCGCCCGGCGTCGCCGGCCCGGGCCGCCTCGATGGTCGCGTTCAGGGCGAGCAGGTTCGTCTGCTCGGCGATCGAGTTGATCATCTCGACCACGTCACCGATGTTGGCCGAGGCGACGTCGAGGTCACCGACCAGCTCCGAGGTCTCACCAGCGAGCACCACAGCGTGATCGGCGACCTGGCTCGCACCTTGAGCGTTCCTGGCGATCTCCTGGATGCTCGCCGTCATCTCCTCGGTGCCTGCGGCGGCCGTCTGGACGTTGGCGGCCACCTGGACGGCACTGGCGACCAGCTCCTCCGACGAGGCGGCCAGCTCGACCGCAGACGCCCCGATCATGCCGATGGCCGTCTGCGTGTTGTCCAGTGTCGTGTTGAGCGACGACGACATGCGTCCCAGCTCGTCGGTCCCTGTGCTGTGGCTCCGCAGGGTGAGGTCGCCTGCCGCGACGGACTCGAGCAGGGCCTGCATCTCGTTGGTCGGGCGCAGGATCGAACGGGTGATGACGACGGTGAGCCCGATCGACATCAGCAGACCACCGGCCATGATCAGCCACGTGAGGCTGCGGCCCCGGTCGGCGGTCGCCCGGGCCACGTCCTCCAGCCGGGTGTTGTCGGCGGCGTTGGCCAGGGAGAGGGCGTCGAAGTCCTGCTCGAAGGCGGCGAGCTCGGCGATCGCCCGCGTCAGTGCGGCGTCACGGTCGGCGGTGTTGCCGGCCAGGGCCGCGGGAACCAGGTTCTCGTCGCGGATCTGGCGGTACGCGTCGAGGTGCACCCGGGCCGACTGCAGACCGGCGATGACCGTCTCGGGGAGCCGGTAGCGGCTCGTCGCCTCGGCGTAGGAGCGGTCGGCGGCCTCGTCGAGCGGGGCGAAGGCGGGGCTGGCGGCCGTCAGCTGGTCGGACTGGCTGCTCAGCACCACGGCCAGCGCTCCGGCGTGGGCCCGGGTGACGTTGAGGCGGAACGCGTCGATGGCGACGGTGGCGTCGAGGCCGTCGACCTTGAGCGAGCGGTTCGCATCCTGGAGATCGCCCATGGCCCGGTGACCGACGAGCCCGGTGGCCAGCACGATCAGCGCCATGCCTGCGAACCCGGCGATCAGCCGCGTCCGGATCGAGCGGCCGCTCCCGGAGCGCCGCTGGGACCCGGTCCCCGAGGGAGTCCCGGCCGTGGTGCTGGAGCTCTCGGGCCTCCCGTCGCCCGCCGTCGACGGGGTCCGCGTCGGGCGCCTGGTCGCAGCGGACGCACGACCCTCCGGCGGCGGCGTCGCTGCCCCGGAGGTGCGCGCCGCGGGAACCGGGATCGACGCGCCGGCGCTGCGGCGGGTGGTGCTCCCGCGCCCGGCGTCGCTGCGTCGACGGGACCCCGGCGCGGCCGGCGGGGTGCCGGTCGGTGGATCACCGGCCGACGAACTGACGCGGTGGAGGTCGATCGATGCCGTGGGCATGTGGGCTCCTGAGGAGACGGGAGAGAGGAGACGACGGGTCGTCACGTGGGCGGTGCTGCGGGTGGTGCTGCGGGTGGTGCGGAACGGGCGGTGGGCCGGGCCGCTCAGGCCATCGCCGGCTCGTGGGAGCCGAGGTTGAGCGCCTTCTCGACGTCGAGCACGAGCAGCAGATGCCCCTCGAGCTTGTGGGCGCCCACGATCAGTTCACGGGCCACGCCGGTGACCGTCTCCGGCGGGCGCTCGAACGATCCCGACTCGAGGTCCACGACCTCGCCGATCTCGTCGACCAGGAAGCTGATGGGTCCGTCGCCGGTGCGGATGATGATGTTCATCGGGCGTTCGCTGCCGGCGCGGGCCGGGAGCCGGAGGCGGGTGCGCAGATCGAGGGCGGTCACGATCTGGCCACGGAGGTTGACCAGCCCGTGGACGACCGGGTCGGCGAGGGGCACTGTCGTCATGTCCAGGTATCGGATGACCTCCTGGACGGACTCGACGGGCACGCCAAAGCGCAGGCCGTCGAGCACGAAGGTGCAGTACTGGGTCGAGCTCATGGACTCCTCGGTGGCTGGTGAGGGGGCGGCGCCGAATACGGCTGGCCGGGGCTAGTAGGAGGAGGTGCTGACGAGGTCGTCGGCGTAGGGGTCCGACAGGTCCCGGCTGCGGTCGAAGATCGACACCAGGACGTCCGAGACGATCGAGCCGACGTCGATCACGTCGGTGACACGCCCGTGCACGACCGAGGTTCCCGACACGCAGCCGTTGCGGGGCGCGACCGTGACCTCCTCCTCGACGATGTCGATGATGCCGCTGACGGCGACGCCGATCTTGTGGCCGTCGAAGTCGTAGACGACGACGTCGAGATCGTCACCGGACTCCTGCTCGGGGATGCCGAGCGCGCTCGCCAGGTTGACGATCGGGACGATCTGGCCGCGGTACTGCACGACGTCGTAGCCCCGGGAGCGCTCGATGCGCGTCCGCGGGAACTGCTCGAGCCGGTCCACCTCGGACAGCGCGACCGCCGCCTGCTGACCGGCGAGATCGACGACGAGCAGCGTGGTGCGCTCGCCCCCGAATCCCGCCGTCGCGGCCGGACCCGTCTTGTCGAGCAGACGCTCGCGCTGCTCGCCGAGCACCCGCGACTTCTTGGCGATGCCGGTCACGTCGAGGATGAGCGACACCTTGCCGTCGCCCATGATCGTTGCGCCGGCGAAGATCGTGGCGTCCTTCAGCTGCTTGCCGAGCGGCTTGACCACGATCTCCTGGGTGTCGAACACGCCGTCGACCACGAGACCGAACTGCTGGTCGTCGGCCTGCAGGACCACGACGTTCACGGCGTCACGGGACACGAAGCCGCCGACCGCATCCTCCACCAGCCGCCCGCGGCCGTCGCCGTTGGCCAGGATGTCGTTGAGGTCGACGATGGGCAGGAGCTGACCGCGCAGTCGATGGACCGGGGCGCCGTGGAGGAGCTCGATGCCGGTCCGGGCCTGATCGCCGTCGAGGCGCAGCAGCTCGACCAGGCTGATCTGGGGCAGCACGTAGCGGTAGCCGCCGGAGAGCACGACGAGAGCGGGGACGATCGCCAACGTGAGCGGGATCTTGATCTTGAAGGTCGTGCCCACCCCGACGGAGGTGATGAGCTCGACCGTGCCGCCGATGCGCTCGATGTTCGTCTTCACGACGTCCATGCCGACTCCGCGGCCCGAGATGTTGGTGACCTTGGCCGCGGTCGAGAAGCCGGGAGCGAAGATGTGCTGCAGCACGTCACGGGTCGACATCACCGCTGCTGCGTCGGCCGACACCATGCCCCGGTCGACGATCTTCTGGCGGATCAGCTCGGCGTCGATGCCGCCACCGTCGTCGATGATCTCGATGTTGACCTTGCCGCCCTCGTGGTAGGCGCGCAGGATCAGCGTGCCCTCCTCGGCCTTGCCCCGCACCGACCGGACGGAAGGCTTCTCGATCCCGTGGTCGATCGAGTTGCGTACGAGATGGGTGAGCGGATCCTTGATCGCCTCGAGGACACCTCGATCGAGCTCGGTCTCGGAACCTTCCATGCGCACCTTGACCTGCTTGCCGCACTGGGCGGCGAGGTCACGCACGACCCGGGGGAAGCGCTGGAACACCTTTCCGATGGGCTGCATGCGCGTCTTCATGACGCCTTCCTGCAGCTCGGTGGTGATGATGTTGAGCCGCTGGGCGGGCACCATCAGCTCGGCATCGGACCGCTGTCCGATCAGCTGCAGCAGCTGGTTGCGGGCCAGCACGAGCTCACCGACGAGGTTCATGAGGTGGTCGAGCAGGTTGACGT
>JBIKWW010000362.1:0-4051 GCA_044356125.1 Acidimicrobiia bacterium | reverse complement strand
GGTCGGCCGGGGTCGAGCCGACGATGGCGGCCTGGGGCTCCGAGGGGCCACCGACCGGGGAGCGGCCGCGCCGCGCCCGGCACCCGCACCACCGCGCCCGGCACCCGCACCACCGCGCCCGGCACCCGCACCACCGCGCCCGGCACCCGCACCACCGCGCCCGGCACCCGCACCACCGCGCCCGGGCTCACCCCCGCGTCGTCGACCGACCGCCATGTTCCTGCCTCCTGCTCACTCGCCCGCATCCGGAGCGACGACCAATGCCACGGCGAGCGCCGCGACCCCTTCACGGCGGCCCAGCGCACCGAGGCGCTCGGCCCGGCGGCCCTTGACCGTCACCGGCGCACCGACGACATCCATCAGCGCGCTGATCATCTCCGCCTTGCGCGGTGACAGCTTGGGCGCCTCGGCGATCACCGTGCAGTCGACGTTCACGATCGCCCAACCCCGCGACCGGAGCAGACCGACGACCGTGGACAGCATGCGCATGGAATCGGCTCCCCGCCACTGCGGATCGGTGTCGGGGAAGTGCTCCCCGATGTCACCCAGGGCAGCAGCCGACAGCAGGGCGTCGGTGACGGCATGGGCGACGGCATCGGCGTCGCTGTGACCATCCAGACCGGCCCCCTCGAAGCGGACCCCGCCCAGGACCATCGGCCGGTCGGGATCCTCGGAGAACCGGTGGACGTCGAAGCCCTGCCCGATGCGCAGACGGCCGAGCACCGCCGCCCCGTCACCCATCGGTGCCCTCAGCTCCACGCCGCCAGCCTCCCACGCAGCCACTCCAGGTCGTCGGCGGTCGTCACCTTGCGCAGGTCGGGGTCCCCGGGCACGACGCGGATCTCGCCGCCGGCCGCCTCGACCAGCGCCGCATCATCGGTCGCCTCGCCCCCGGCGGCATGGACACGGCGCAGCACCTCGGCGCGGAAGAGCTGAGGGGTCTGGACGGCGACGAGCTCGGCCCGCGGCGGGGTGTCCACCACCCGGCCGTTCACCACGCGCTTGATCGTGTCGGCCACCGGCAGACCGGGAATGGCGCCGTCGGCCCCGTCGTCGAGCGCAGCGAGCAGGTCGGCGACCACGGGGACCGGCACGAGGGGACGGGCGGCGTCGTGCACGAGGACGAGCTCGGCGTCGCCCCCCACCGCGGCCAGCCCGGCGCGCACCGACTCCGACCGGGTCGCTCCTCCGGCCACCAGGGACCGGGCCACGGCGGCGACGGGGTCGGGGGGATCCAGCCGCTCCGGCCGAACGACGACGACCACACGGCCCGGGCACCAGGCGTCGAGCGCGGCGACGGCACGGTCCAGCACCCGCTGCCCGCCCAGGTCGAGCTCCTGCTTGGGGACCTCACCGCCGAAGCGAACGCCCGAACCGGCGGCCACCACGATCGCCCAGAGCCCCGACCGCGGCCGAGGAGCCGCCGCCACGGCCTCAGACCAGCGCTTCGGCGAGCTTGCGCTCGGCCTCTTCCTCGTCGACGTTGAGGGCGAAGGTCAGCTCGCTCACGAGGATCTGGCGGGCCTTGACGAGCATCCGCTTCTCCCCCGCCGACAGACCCTTGTCCTTGTCGCGGATCGACAGGTTCCGCACGACCTCGGCCACCTGGTAGATGTCGCCCGACTTGAGCTTCTCCACGTGGTTCTTGAAGCGCCGGGACCAGTTCGTGGGCATGCGCGCCTCCTTCTTGCGCAGCACCGCGAACACCTCCTCGACCTCCTCGTCGTTGATGACCTCGCGCAGCCCGACCTCGTCGGCCTTGGCGACGGGCACCATCAGCGTGAGCTCTCCGTAGGCGAGCCGGAGCACGAAGTACTCCTGCTCCTCACCGAAGGCCTTCTTGACCTCGCGCTTCTCGATGATGGCTGCGCCGTGGTGGGGATACACGACCTTGTCGCCGACGTCGAACGCCATGTGCCTCGGAGCCTCTCTTGCACCCTCTCGAGGCCCTGACCAGGGCCTGATCCCGTTCGCTCCCCGACCTGACGCGAAGCGACGGGCCGGGGCGGGAAGGACCAATGGTACCGGAGGGTGGACCGGTTCCCGGGCGATCGGCCGGTGCGGGCCGGCAGCACCGAATACGCTGAGACCGTGGTCACGATCGAGTTCTTCCACGGAGTGGACTTCTTCCGGGGTTTCGGCCCGGCGGCGCTGACGAAGCTGGCCGCCGCCGCCGAGCACTTCCGGCTCCAGCGGGGGGACGCGCTGTTCGAGGAGGGCGACACGGCGGCCGACGCCTACATCGTGAAGTCGGGCCGGATCGCCATCGCCAACCGGTCCGTGGATGGTCGGGAGTCGATCGTGGCGCTGATGACCGAGGGCGACCTGTTCGGCGAGATGGCCCTCTTCGACGGCCAGGGCCGCTCCACCGGCGCCCGGGCGCTCGAGGTGAGCGAGGTCGTCCGCGTCCCCTTCAGCGTGCTGCGCAGCGAGCTCGAGGACGACAACCAGGCGCTGTGGAACGTCATCGCCCTGCTGGTCGGTCGGCTGCGGGCGACCGACGAGGCGCTCGCCGACTCGGTGTTCCTCGACGTCACCGGCCGCACGGCCAAACGGCTGCTCGAGATCGCCGGGGAGCAGGACGAGTTCGTGCTGCCCATCACCCAGGAGGAGCTGGCGGGGATGATCGGGGCGTCGCGTGAGCGCGTCAACAAGGCCATCGCCCAGTTCGTTCGCCTCGGCTGGCTGGAGCAGCACGAGCGGACGTACCGCATCACCGACCGCAAGCGGATGACGCTGCGGGCGAGCTGATCCGTCAGCGGCCCCGGAGGTCGAGCGACACGCTCTCCATCACCCGCGACAGACCCTCGCGGATGGCCCGGGCCCGCACGTCGCCCACGCCGTCGACCTCGGTGAGCTGGTTGACGCTGGCGCTGCGCAGCCGTGACAGCGTCCCGAAGTGCTCCACGACGTGCTCGATCACCCCGTCGCCCAGGCGGGGGATGCGGCTGAGCAGTCGGTAGCCCCGGGGCTGGAGCAGGGCCGACTGGGGCAGGGCCCGACCGTGGTCGCTCAACCCGAGGGCGAGGGCCACCTCCTCGGCGTCGAGCAGCTCGTCGGTGCCCAGACCGGCGAGCGCGCCCCGGGCACCGTCACGCCAGATCGAGCCCCGGGTGTAGTCGCGCAGCAGCAGACCCCGCTCGCGGTCCATGTCCTCGAGCAGCTCGTCGTGCTGCAGTCGCACGAGACGCCCCTCCCCGCCGAGCTCGACGGCCAGCGCGCTGATCTCCTCCGAGAGGCGCCGGGTCATCTCGGCGCGCTGCACGACGGCGACGACGTCGCGCACCGTCACGTGGTCGTCGAGCTCATGGAGCGAGAGCTGCGCCATGACGGCGTCGAAGCGGGCGCGGTAGCGCTCCAGGGTCTGCAGCGCCTGGGCCGCCCGGTCGGCGATCCGGCCGATGGGCTCCACCTGGTGGCGGTGCTGACCGCGGTAGACGGTGATGACCGACATCTCCTCGCTGACGGCGATCACGGTCACCTTCACCGACCGGGCGACACGCTCGGCAGTGC
This sequence comes from Acidimicrobiia bacterium, assembly GCA_044356125.1. Taxonomy (GTDB): domain Bacteria; phylum Actinomycetota; class Acidimicrobiia; order Acidimicrobiales; family JANYDT01; genus JBIKWW01. The sequence continues at coordinate 538 of JBIKWW010000362.1, read as the reverse complement.
GGTGCCGGGTGCCGGTCTCGGCGGTGAGGGCGGTGGGGTCGGGCAGCAGCTGGACGTTGGCCCGGGCGATGCGAGTGGCGTCGGCCGACAAGATGATGGCGCCGTCCATCTTGGCCAGCTCGCTCAGCCGCTGGGGCGAGTACTCGGCGTCGAGCAGGAACCCTCCGGAGCAGACGCTGAGCACCTCGTGGCCGTCACCGACCACGAGCAGCGCCCCCATCTTGGCCTGCAGGACACGGTCGAGCCCGGTGCGCAGCGGATGGCCGGGCGCGACGAGCTTCAGCGCAGCGAGGAGCTCGGGCGCGAAGGGCATGCGGCGATGGTAGGGCGGGGATGCCCAGCGGTGGGATGCCCAACGGTGGGATGCCCAACGGTGGGATGCCCAGCCGTGGGATGCCCAACGGCCGGGTCAGTCGTCGCCCTCGAACGGGCGGGGTCGGCGGTCGCGCCCCGACCCGCCGCCGTTCCGCCCGCCACCGTTCCGCCCGCCGCCGTTCCACCCGTCACCGTCGCTCCCGCCACCCTCGCTCCCGCCGCC
>JBIKWW010000361.1:0-4064 GCA_044356125.1 Acidimicrobiia bacterium | reverse complement strand
GGATCGAGCGGATCGAGCACGGCCATGTGCCGAGGTTAGGGGACGGCTCCGGCGTACCGTCGGGGCCCGGAGCGGCCCCGGGCGGCGGTGCTGGCGGCGGTGCTGGCGGCGGTGCTGGCGGCGGTGGTTGCCTAAGGTCGGGCGTCATGAAGATCCGCATCGGCTACGGCCTCGGGACCCAGGGCCTGGCCGGGGCCCCGAAGGAGCTGGCCGCCCGCTACGGGCGCTTCGTCGACGACCTCGAGCGACTGCGCTACGACTCGGTGTGGTTCTCCGAGCGGCTGACCGGTGAGGCCCCCGATCCCGTGGTGGCCATGGCCCACGCCGCCGGGCGCACGACGAAGCTCAAGTTCGGGATGAGCGTCATGGTGCTGCCGGGCCGGTCCCCGGCGCTCGTCGCCAAGGAGATCGCCTCGCTCGACGTGCTGTCGGGGGGCCGGATCCTCCCCGCCTTCGGGCTCGGCGTGGCCGACCCCCGTGAGCACGCCGCCTTCTCGGTGGCCAAGGAGGACCGGGCGCCGATGTTCAACGAGTCGCTGGCGCTCATCCGGCGGTTCTGGACGGGCGAGCCCGTCACCCACGAGGGCCGGTTCTTCCGCTACGACGGCGTCGCCGTGCGACCGGTCCCGGTGCAGTCACCGCCCGACGTCTGGCTGGGCGGGATCGCGCCGTCCGAGCTGCGCCGGGTGGGGCGGGTGGCCGACGGGTGGCTGCCCAGCTTCGTCACCCCGGCGGAGGCGGCGGCAGCCGCCGTCACGGTCCGGGAGGCGGCCGCCGAGGCCGGGCGCGAGATCGACCCCGAGCACTTCGGAGCCCTCATCGCCTACTCGAGCGGGCAGCCGCTGGGAGGTCCGCTGCTCGACCGCCTGCGGGCCCGCCGCAAGGGCGGCGATCCCGCCGAGGTGGTCCCCGTGGGCCTCGACGCCGTGCAGGCCGCCATCGAGGCCTTCGCCCGGGTCGGGTTCTCCAAGTTCGTGCTCATCCCGATCGTCGACCCCGGCGACCTGACGGCCGAGCTCGAGGCCGTGGCCGAGGCCGTGCTGCCGATGACGACCTGATCCGTCGGGACGTTCCCCCGGGGGCCGTCACGGACAGGTGCGCACCTTGCCCTGGTAGGCGAGGACCTCGGCGTCGGTGAGATCGTCGAGGCGGATGGCGGCGGTGGCGAGCGCAGCGAATCGGGCCCGGCCGAGGCCGTCGTAGAGCGCCTGGGACTGGCAGCGGGCCGACTCCTCGGTGATGGCGGGGTTGCCCACCTGGAGCCCGGCGGCGACGAGCGAGCGCAGCCCGGCGTCGGCCTCGCAGTCGAGGTAGGCGGCGGCCACCTTCTGGCGCTCGCTGACGGGCAGCGCCTGGAGCCTCGGCACGCGTCCGTCGGCGGTCGATGGGACGGTGAGCGTCGCCCGGAGCCGCCCCGAGATGCAGGACTCGTCGGAGGGGTCGACGGCTCCCGCCGGGGCGACGGCGGCGACGATCGGGTCGGCATCGATCGGGTCGGCCCCGTCGGCCCCGGCGGCCCCGGCGGCCCCGGCGGCCCCGTCGGCCCCGGCGGCCCCGGCGGCCGGGCCGGGGCGGGTCTCCTGCACACCGGCGACCTCGGGGGCCGTCCGGGTGGCGGTGGGGCCGTTCGCCGAGCAGCCGGCCAGGACCAGCAGGCCCACGCACACCCCGACCAACCTGGGAGCGACCCTGGGAACCACGCTGGGAACCACCCTTGGAGCCACCTTCCGCAGTGTCATGACCACGCACAGTAGTCATCGAGTCAGGAGTGAACAACTGCTCAGGCGTCACCCGACGGGTCGGACCCCTAGCCTCGGCGCCATGGCGCTGCGGGTCCACCACCTCGACTGCGGCACGATGTGCCCCTGGTCCCTGCTCACCGGGGTGGACCATCTGGTCTGCCACGTCCTGCTGGTGGAGGGGCCGCGCGGCCTCGTGCTCGTCGATACCGGCTTCGGTCTGGCCGACGTGGCCGACCCCCGGCGCCTCGGCCCGACCCGTCTGCTCCTGCGGGCCCGGTTCGACCCCGAGCAGACGGCCGCCCGTCGGATCGAGCAGCTCGGCTTCGCCGCCGGCGACGTCCGCGACATCGTGCTGACGCACCTCGACTACGACCACGCCGGCGGGATCGGCGACTTCCCGGCGGCGACCGTCCATGTGAGCCGGACCGCCCACGACGCGGCCGTCACGTCGCCCACGCCCGCCGAGCGGCGCCGCTACCGGGCGGCGCAGTGGGCCCACGGTCCCCGCTGGAACCTCGTCGCCACGGACGCGGGCGGCGACGCCTGGTTCGGCTTCGCCGCCGCCCGTGAGCTGGCCGGTCTGGGCGGCGACGTCGCCCTGGTGCCGCTCGGCGGCCATGTCCGCGGCCATTGCGGGGTGGCGGTGCGGACCGACGACAGCTGGCTCCTGCACGCCGGCGACGCCTACTTCCACGGGGCCGACGTCCCCCAGCGGCGGGCGCCGGCGTCCACCGGCGGACGGGTGCCGCGCGGCCTCGCCCTCTACGAGCGGACGGCCTCGCTCGACTGGAAGGAGCGCTGCGCCAACCTGGAGCGCCTGCGCGAGCTGGCCCGGGCCCACGGGGACGCAGTCCGCATCGTGCCCGCCCACGACGCCGCCGAGCTCGACGCCGTGGCCCGGCGCCCCTGACGGGAACCCCTGGCCCGACCGGGCCGGAACCTCGGGCCGGAACCTCTGGCCCGACCGGGCCGGAACCTCGGGCCGGAACCCCGGGCCGGGGCCCGTGATGTGCGCCGGGACCCGGCCGCCGATCATGATCGGCCCATGACACGGCCCGTCCTGCGCACCCGCATCTGCGACCTCTTCGGTATCGACTACCCCGTGCTGCTCGCCGGCATGGGGCCCACGGTGGGTGAGTCCAACCACGGCGTGGCCGGGCCCGAGCTCGTCGCCGCCGTGTCCAACGCCGGCGGCCTCGGCGTGCTCGGGGGCACCGGGTACGGGCCCGACGAGATGGAGCAGGCCATCCGTGACATCCGGGCCCTCACCGACCGCCCCTTCGGCATCGACATCCTCCTGCCCGTCCTCGGCCCCAAGGGGGCGGCGGCGGGCGACGGCGCCGCCCCGAAGAACCTGCAGGCCCTGATCCCCGACGGCCACCGTCAGGCCGTCGAGGAGCTCCGCCAGCACCTGGGCCTGCCCGAGGTGGCGGCCCGCCCCCGGGAGCGCAGCACCGACGATCCGGGCATGGCCTCGGCCCTGTTCGACCCCCAGAGCCAGATCGACGTGATCGTCGGCATGGGCGTGCCCGTGCTGGCCACCGGCCTCGGCGACCCCGGCCCCTTCATGCGCCAGCTGCGCGACGCGGGCACGACGGTGATCTCCCTCGTCGGCAACGTGAAGGGCGCCCGGCGTGTGCTCGGCAGCGGCGTCGACGCCGTCGTCGCCCAGGGCACCGAGGCGGGCGGCCACACCGGACGGGTCGGGACCATGGCCCTCGTCCCCCAGGTGATCGACGCCGCCGGGGCCACACCGGTGATCGCCGCCGGCGGGATCGGCGACGGCCGCGGCCTCGCCGCGGCGCTGGCGCTGGGGGCCGAGGGCGTGTGGTGCGGGACGGTGTTCATCGCCACCGAGGAGGCCCGTCAGGAGCGCAGCCGCAAGGAGCGCATCGTGGCCGCCGACGACGAGGGCACCAAGGTCACCCGCATCTACTCGGGCAAGACCATGCGCAACATCACCAACCCGCTGATCGACGCCTGGGAGGAGTCCGGCATCAAGGCCCTGCCCATGGGCATGCAGAGCGCCCTGATCTCGCCCCTGCTCAAGGGGGCGGAGGCGGCCGGGCATCCGGAGTGGTCGATGCTGGCGGCCGGTCAGGTGAGCGGTCTGGTGAAGGCGATCCGCCCGGCCGGCGAGGTGCTGGCCGACATGGTGGCCGAGGCCGCCGACATCCTCGGCCGCGGTCTGCGCGACCGGGTGACGCTGGCCTGAGGGAGCGGGCCGGGGCGCGTCGGAGGGGTCAGTCCTTCCTGACGGCGTGGCCACCGAAGGCGTTGCGCATCACGGCCAGCATCTTGAGGCCGAAGGCGTCGTCCTCG
>JBIKWW010000360.1:0-4084 GCA_044356125.1 Acidimicrobiia bacterium | reverse complement strand
CAGCGGGTCGACCGCGCCGAACACGGCGTTGCCGGCGACGAACGCCTGCGCCCCCGCAGCAGCGGCGGCGGCGATCGTGGACGGTCCGATGCCCCCGTCGACCTGCAGGACGGTGCCGACCCCCAGTCGCTCGATCTCCCGGGCGGTCGCCTCGATCTTGGGCAGGACCTCGGGCATGAACCGCTGACCGCCGAACCCGGGGAAGACCGTCATGAGCAGCACCACGTCGACCACGCCGAGATGGGGCGCGACGGCGTCGAAGGGAGTGTCCGGATTGGCGACGATCCCGGCTCGTAGGCCCAGGTCGCGCATCTGCGCGATCCGGTCGGCGACGCCGCCGATCTCGACGTGGACCGAGCAGCCGGTCGCCCCGGCGGCGGCGAAGTCGGGTAGGTACCGGGCCGGGTCGGTGATCATCAGGTGGCAGTCGAGGGGCAGGTCGGTGTGGGCCCGCAGGGACTTCACCACGGGAGGCCCGATCGTGATGTTGGGGACGAAGTGGCCGTCCATCACGTCGACGTGCAGCCAGTCGGTCGCCGCGGCAACGCCGTCGACGGCCCGGGCGAGGGCGGCGAAGTCGGCCGAGAGGATCGAGGGGCAGATCAGCACGGGGCGACCCATGCCCCGAGGGTACCCAGGCGGGCGGGCCATGATGGCGACCATGCGTGCCATCACCGTCGCCACCTATGGATCCCCGCTCGTCCTGTCCGACGTCGAGGACCCCGTAGCCGGACCGGGCCAGGAGCTCGTCGAGGTCGTCTACGCCGCCGTGAACCCGCTCGACATCTGGGTGTCGCAGGGCAACTTCGCCGGCATCACACCGCAGCCGCACATCCCCGGCGCGGAGGGGCTCGGTCGCCGGGCCGACGGTTCGCTGGCCGTGATCGCCGGAGTCGGCGTGGCCGGCCCGGGGACCTACGCGCAGCAGGTGGCGGCTCCGTCGGCTGCGCTGGTGCCCGTTCCGGCCGGCATCGACCCGCAGCAGGCGGCCTCCCTCGGCGTCGCCGGCGTGACGGCCTGGATGTGCACGGTGTCGCTCGGGGCGGTGACGCCGGCCGACACGGTGCTGGTCCTCGGAGCCAGTGGAGGTGTGGGTTCGGTGGCGGTGCAGATCGCCCGCAACGCCGGGGCGACCGTCCTCGGCCAGACGTCCTCCCCCGCCAAGGGGGCGGAGATCGAGGCGCTCGGGGCCACGGTCGTGGTCGCCGAAAACGGCCCGTCGCTGCAGGAGGCGCTGGCCGGGCGGGCCCCGACCCTGGTCGTCGAGGGGCTCGGCGGCGAGTTCACCGGCGCCTGTGTGAACGCGGCCGCCGCCGGCGGTCGGATCGTGAACTTCGGGACGTCGGCGGGCACAGCCGTCGCCTTCGACATGCGGACCTTCTACCGGAAGGGCACCCGCCTGCTCGGCTACGGCGGGCTGCTGCTCACCCCGGCGGCCCGGGACCAGGCGTTCGCGGCACTGTTCGCCGATGTCGCCGCCGCGCGCCTGCGCGTCCGCATCGACGAGGTGCTGCCGCTCGGGCAGGCGGCGGAGGCGCACCGGCGGATCCTCGGGCGGGAGGTCGAGGGCAAGCTGCTGCTCGACCCGACCTCATGAGCCCGCCGCGGGCGCTGTTCTTCGACTTCGACGGACTGCTGTTCGACACCGAGCATGCCGAGCTGGACGCCACCGCCGAGGCGGCGACGACCGTCGGTGCCCGCATCGACGAGACGCGGTGGCGGTCGGTGATCGGCACCGCCGCCGAGCCCGGCTTCTGGCTGGACTGGATCGAGGAGGAGGTCGGACCGGTCGACCGCGCCGCCCTGCACGCCCTCCAGCGCCGGATCAAGGCCGACGCCATCGCCGCGCTGCCCCTCAAGCCCGGAGCCCGGGATCTGCTCGACGAGGCGCGCCACGTCGGGGTCCCCTGTGCGGTGGTGTCCGCTTCGCCCCTGTCGTGGGTGATCCCGTTCCTGGAGCGTGTGGAGGCGACCGTGTACTTCGCCGACTACGTGACCCGCGAACGGGTGAACGCCCACAAGCCCGACCCGGCGCACTACCTGGCTGCGCTCGACGCCCTGGGCGTGGACCGTGGGGAGGCCGCCCGGTGCGTGGCCTTCGAGGATTCCGAGAACGGGAGCCGCAGCGCCGCCGGAGCGGGAATCCATACGATCGTGGTGCCCCACAGCCTGACCGCCCACGGCGACTTCTCGCACTGCCACCGCTCCCTCACCAGCCTGGCCGACATCCGCCTCGCCGACCTCCGCCTCGGCCGCTAGCGCCACGGCGTTCCGGCATCCCGACCCCGGGGTCTCGGAGTCGGAACCGGGCCGCGGACGGGCCGGTCGGGATGCCGGCAACCTGAGACCGCAGCGACCGCTGGGGTCGGCCGACAGCGTCTACGCGTCGGCGCTCACCCAACGAGGGCGGCGCTTCTCGGCGAACGCCGTCATCCCCTCGCGGCCCTCGTCGGCGGCGAACAGGCGGGCCGACATCCGGGCCGTCCAGCGGAAGGCCTCCTCGGCCGTGGGCGTCTCGGGAACCCGGTGCAGCAGCTCCTTGGTCGCCGCCAGGGCACTCGGACCTCCGAGCAGGAGCTGCCCGACGACCGTGTCGGTGGCGGCGTCGAGCTCCGCATCGGGGACGGCCAGGGTGACGAGGCCGACCCGGGCCGCCTCCTCGGCGCCGATGCGCTCACCGGTGAGGAAGAGGCGGGCGGCGTCGACCTGACGCAACCGGGGCAGGCAGACGACCGAGATGACGGCCGGGGCCACGCCGATGCGGACCTCGGTGAACGCGAACGTGGCGCTCATCGGGGCGATCGTGATGTCGGCGGCGCAGGCCAGACCCAGCCCGCCGGCCAGGGCGGGACCGTTCAGCTTGGCGACGACGGGCTTGGGCGACGCCTGCATCTTCTGGAAGATCCGAACGAACGTGGGCAGCTCGTCGGCATCGCTGCCGGCGGTGACGGTGCGCCGCTCGCGCAGATCGGCGCCGGCGCAGAACACCGGACCGTTGCCGGTGATCACGATGACCCGAGAGGAGGGGTCGGCGAGGGCGGCATCGAGGTTGGCGTCGAGGCTGTTCACGAGCGCCTCGCTGAGCGAGTTCCGGCGGTCGGGCCGGTTGAGCGTGATCGTGGCGATGCCCCGCTCGACGTGGAGCAGGGTGGCGGGGGCCTCGGGTGCTGGCGTGTCGGTCACGGTCTCATGTTGCCCGATGGGACCCGGCCGGACCCGACCGGAACCGAGGGGCCACGTGGCGCGACGCCGTGGCGGTCAGTGCCGGACGTCAATGCCGGACGTAGCGGAACAGGACCATGCCGTCGGTGCCGGCATCCTGGGGCAGCAACCGGGCGCCCCGACCGAGGGGCCGCCACGGCGCTCCGGGCGGGTCCAGCGCCTCGAGTTCGGGCCGTTCGTCGGCCAGTCGGCGGTCCTGGCCGAGGGACTCGGCCGCCGTCAGCGTGCAGGCACTCACCACGAGCACCCCTCCCGGCCGCACGAGGCCGGCTCCGGCGTCGATGAGGGCGCGCTGCAGCACGACGAGTTCCTCGAGATCGTCGGCGCGCACCCTCCAGCGGGCGTCGGGACGGCGGTGCAGGACCCCGAGCCCGGTGCAGGGAACGTCGACCAGGACCCGGTCGAACGAGGTCGGCGGGAACGGGGCACGGCGGCCGTCGGCCACCACCACACCCACCCGGTCCCCCAGGCCGAGGGCACCGACGTTCGCGGTGATCAGGCGGGCCCGGTGGGGTCGCACGTCGGCGGCGACGACCCGGGCGCCGGTGGCGGCCATGGCCGTCGCCTTGCCCCCCGGAGCGGCGCAGAGATCCAGGACGTGTTCCCCGGCCTGGGCCCCGACGGCCGCGGCCACCCATTGGGAGCTGAGGTCCTGGCGGTAGCCGTCGGCCCGGGCGGTCGCCGACGGGGGTTCGTTCATGGCCCGGAGTGCAGCGAGCGCGTCGGCCTCGCCGAGGTCGCCGATGAGCCGCTCCACGATCCAGTCCGGGTACGAGAGCTCGGTGGCGGTGTCGGGCCACTTCGGGGGGCCGGCGTCGGCGACCCGACGGAGGATGGCGTTCACGAAGGACCGCGATCGCAG
>JBIKWW010000113.1:0-9036 GCA_044356125.1 Acidimicrobiia bacterium | reverse complement strand
CGCAGCGAGTTCTGCCAGGCCCGCACCTCACCATCGGGCGGCGAGTACCCGAAGTGCAGCCGGAAGCCGTCCTGCAGCTTCCCGGCGATGCGGTTGTCACGGACGTCGTCGACGAAGTCGGTCGTCGACCCTCGGTACAGGTGCACAGGTCCCTCCCTGCCCCATCATGGGCCACCGGCGGCAGCCCGGCTCGCGTCGGCACGCACGTGTCGAGCAGGACGGTGAACGGCACCGGCCGTCAGCGAGTCCGACGAGGTGCCGACCTGCGTTCGTACATGTCGGCCTCATCCGCCCCGGCCATCTCCAGCCCCTCCCGCGGCTGCCACCCGCAGACTCCGCAGCACCAGGGCCGGGTCGCCGAGGCGGTGGCGCAGGTCGCGCTCCAGGCCGGCGATCGGGTACAGGTTCTGCGGGGCCCGGGAGTCCTTGTGGGCCTCCGACGCGTACCGGGGTAGCACCGCCGCCGACACGTCGGCCAGGGCCACCACCTCGTCGCGCACCAGCTCGGCCGGGGCCTCGCAGCGCACGATGCCCGCCCTCGGGCCCCCGGGCGGGCCGGGCAGGCGCAGGTACCACGAGTGCCGCGTCCACTCACCGCCGATGGTGAACACCGGCGTGCGCTCACCGGCCCCCAGGGCCCGCAGCACACCCAGCAGCTCGGCCGGCAGGTACTCCGTGTGGTGGGTCTTGATCAGTCCCACGGCGTGGCGCAGGTGGCCCCGCCCGCGCAGGGGGCCGTCGATCACCAGCAGCTCACCCTCGGCCCCCACCACCTCCTCGGCCATCTGCACCTCGGTCAGCGTCATCTGCTGCTGCAGGGCCAGCGACAGCTGATCCGGCGCCCCCGTGGCCGTCAGGTGCACCTCGAAGCACCCGCACCCCGTCGCGATCGGCTCGGCCGGCGGCGCCGGGGTGAACAGGCCCCGGCGCACCCGCCGCGACACCACCTCCGCCGCCCGCCCGTCGCAGCGCACGATCCCCGCCGCGTACGAGGCGCACAGCCCGGCATGCACCGCCTCGCCGTCCTCGATCCACACCCGCGCCTCCACCCGGCGCACCCCGTCGCAGAACCACACGACCTCCGGCGACCGGACCCCCGCCGGCGCCGCCAGCGGCCCCCACCCGGCCACCGGACGCTCCAGCTCCACGTTCAGCTCGGCCCCCGAGGCCTCCAGCTCCCCCGTATCGGACGCCCCGTAGGACGGATCCCAGGCATCGACGGTGTACCTCACCCGAACCTCACCCCGAACCTCACCCCGAACCTCACCCTGCCGCCTCGCGCTCCACCGCCGCCGACCGCTCCCCCTTGGTCACCCGGAACCGCACCGGCACCCGCTCGGCCAGCTCCCGCACATGGGTGATGATCCCCACCATCCGGCCATCGGAACCGAGCGTCTCGATCGTGTCGGCCACCGTGTCGAGCGTCTCGGCGTCGAGCGTGCCGAACCCCTCGTCGAGGAAGATCGACTCGAGGCGCGTGGCCGACGCCGCCGCCAGCCCACCCAGCTCCTGCGACAGCGCCAGGGCCAACGCCAGCGACGCCTGGAACGTCTCCCCGCCCGACAGCGACCGCACCGGCCGCCGCTCGTCGGCATTGTGGTGGTCGACCACCAGGAAGTCGCTCCCGTCCGGGCACTCCAGCCCGAACTGCCCGCCGCTCAGGCGCTCCATGGTCAGCGACGCCGCCGCCACCAGCGACCGCAGCGCCTCCCCCAGCAGCCACTTCTCGAAGTTCTGGGTGTTCAGCAGCCTCCCCAGCTCCCGCGCCACCTGCTCGCGCTCGCGCCATGCCTCCCGCTCCACCTCCAGCTCGGCCACCTCGTGACGGCCCGCGCCGATCCTCGTGACGGCCAACTCGGCCTCGGCCCGGGCCCGCTGCAGGGCCGTGTGCAGAGCGCTCGCCTCGAGCCCGTGGGCGACCGGCCCCAGCACCAGGGCCGCCTCCTCACCTCGGCGCCCCTGCGCCTCGGCGATCCCGGCCTGCAGCGCCGCCGCCTCGGCGGCCAGGCGGGCAGCGGTCCGGCCCCCCTCCGCCGACCGCTCGGCCACCCACGCCTCGAGCTCGCGCCACCGGCCGGCCAGCGGACCGTCGCTCCACGCCGGCGGGCCCAATGCCGCCACCGAGTCGCGCACGGCGATCAGCGCCCGCTCCAGCTCCCGGTGACGCGCTTCGGCCTCGGCCTGCCCGCGCCGGGCCGCCTCCAGCTCCTGCGCCGCCCCGGCCGCCTCCTCCCGGGCCGCCGCCACCGCCGCCTCCGCCGCCGCCACCTCGACCAGCAGGGCGACGGCCTCCCCGGCCGAGCGCCCCCGGGCGTCGACGCGCCCCTGCAGGTCGGCACAGCGCCGCTCGCCCGCCTCCACCCGGGCCCGGGCCCCCGACACCGCCGACACCGCCGCCGTGTGGGCGTCCCGAGCGACGCGCAGCTCGTCGTCGCGCTCGACCAGCCACTCGGCCGCCCGCTCGGCCGCGGCCAGGGCGGCGGCCACCTCGTCGCGCCCCGGAGATCCGGCCAGCTGGGCCGCCACCACCTGGCGGCGCTCCTCGGCCACCCGGTGCCGCTCGTCGAGCAGGACCGCGTCCGTGGAGGCCTCGGCCAGCGCCCCGTCGGCGGCGGCGAGATCCCGCTCCGCCCCGGCCAGGTCGCGCTGGGCCTCCTCGGCCCGGCGCCGGGCCACCATCGCCGCCTCGGCCGCCGCCGGGGTCGCCGCCGCCAGGGAGGCGTCACCGACCTGCCCGGCCAGCTCGGCCAACGACCCCTCGGCCTCCTCGACACGCCGCTCGGCCTCCTGCGCCGCCACCCGCCGCGCCGCCAGCTCGCCCGCCGCCGCCAGCTGCTCCCGCCGGGCGCGGTCTGCCGCCTCCGAGGCCGCCACGACCGCCTCCTGCGCCTGCTCCAGATCGGCGTGGGCCTCGTGCACCGGCAGGGCGTCGACGAGGTGGTGGCAGACCGGGCACGGGTCGCCGACCCGCAGCGACCCGGCCAGCGACGCCGCCAGCTGGCCCCGCTCCTGCTCCCGCTGGGCAGCCGTGGCAGCGGCGAGCGCCTCCTCCGCCCCGGCCAGGGCCGACTGCGCCGCCACCCGCCGGCGGTCGGCCACTGCCGCCTGCTCCTGCGCCTCCTGCCGGGCGGTCCGGGCGCCGGCGGCGTCGGCGTGGACGTCGGTCAGGCGGGCCAGCAGGTCGCGCGGCGCGGCCGCCCTGCGCAGGGCCGCCACCGAGCGGGCCAGCTCGTCGCAGCGGGCCCCGAGGTCGGACCGGCGCCCGGCCACGGCGGCCCGATCCCGGGCCAGGGCCTGGAGGCTGTCGGCGAGCGCGTCGAGCTCACCGTGGGCGTCGACCAGGGCGGCCAGCCGATCCCGGGCGGCCGCCGCGGCAGCGATCTCCTCGCGCCGGGCGGCGGCCCGCCCCAGGCCCTCGACGGCTTCGGCCTCGGCGGCCACGGCCGCCTCCAGGGCGGCCCGGTGCCCGGCCAGCTCCTCGGCCGCGGTGGCGAGGTCGCGGTGGTCGGTGACGGTCTGCTCCAGCAGATCCCGGGAGGGCAGGGCGCGCAGCACGTCGCCGGTCGCCACCGCCCGTTCCCGGGCCGCCTCGGCGGCCACCTGTCGCGTGGTGACGGCCACCGTCGCCCGGGCCAGCGCCTCCTCGACGACCCCGACCTCATCGGGCGCGGCGACCCCGCCGAGCAGCAGCAGCTCGTGCTGCACCGTCCCGACGCGCTGCGCCACCGAGGCCGCCTCGTCGCGCCGGTCCCGGAGCAGCGACTCCAGGGCCGCCACCCGGCCGATGGCGCCGTCGAGCTCGGCCAGGCGCCCGGTGGCGGCGTCCAGGGCGGCATCGGACAGGTCGCCCTTGGCCTCGATGCGGGCCACCACCTGCCTGCCCTCGCCCTGCGCCTCGACCGCCCGTCGGTTGGCGGCCTGCATCAGCCGCTCGTAGATGCCCGTCTGCAGCAGCTCGCGCAGCAGCTTCTGGCGGTCGCCCGGGGTGTCGTGCAGGAAGCGGGCGAACTGGCCCTGGGGCAGCACCACGCACCGGGTGAAGTGCTCGAAGGGCAGGCCGAGGAGCCCGGCGATCTCGTCGTCGAGCTCGGCCGCCGTGGCCGCCAGCGGCGGGGCCACCGGATGCCCGCCTTCCAGGCGCTCCAGGCGAGCCTCCTTCGTGGAGGCCGTGCCGTTCCGGGCCCGGCGCACCACGCGCACGGCCCGGTGGTCGGCCCCGCCCACCGAGAAGGTGAGCTCGACGCGCGTCTCCACCGCGCCCGTCGACATGACCGGCGCCACCACCCGCCGGTCGGCGTAGCGGGGCACCGATCCGTAGAGGGCGAAGCAGATGGCGTCGATGACGGTCGACTTGCCCGAGCCCGTGGACCCCACCAGGGCGAAGAAGTCGGCCTCGGCGAAGTCGACCTCGGTGCGGGCGCGGAAGGCCCCGAAGCCGTCCATCACCAGGCGGAGCGGGCGCACCTCAGCCCCCCGCCCCGAGGGCCCCGCCGGCGAGGAGCTCGGCGCCCGCCGCCGCATCGTCGTGGAGGAGCTCGGCGAACAGCGCCGTGAGGCGGCCATCGGCGATGCCCGACGCGGCCAGGTACCCGGCGAAGAGCTCGTGGGGCGAGCGCCGGTGATCGGTGACCGGACGATCGGCGGCCACGGCCACCGGCGCCTCGACGCGCACCTCCAGGGCGTGGGGGTGGGCGGCCCGGACGCGCTCGGCCAGATCGGCCGTGCGGGGCGTGCCCCGCACCCGGATCCGCAGGAGATCCTCACCGAACTCCCCGGCCCGGGCGAGCAGCTCATCGAGGGTGCCCTCCACCGTGCGCAGACGGCGCGCCGACGTGATCGTACGCGCGCTGACCTTCGCCCGGGTGGTGGGCGTGGCCTCCACCACGTTGACCGAGGTGGCATCGCCCACCTCCCCGAAGTCGACCTGCACGGGCGAGCCGCTGTAGTGGATCGGGCAGCCCCCGGGGATGGACTGCGGGCGGTGCAGGTGGCCGAGGGCCACGTAGTGGGGAGCCGAGCCGAACGAGACGGCATCGATGCCGTAGTCGAAGATCGTCTGCGCCTCGCGCTCGCCGCCCCCCAGCAGCCCACCCCGCACGTGGGCGTGGGCGGCGACGATCCGCACGGCCTCGGCCGACAGCCCAACCGTCAGCGCGCTGATCACCTGGGCCATGCGATCGGCGTAGACCTGGGCGTGGCGGGCCGCCCCGCTGGTGGCGTCCATCAGGTGCTGGCTGGTGACGATCCCGCGCTGGCTCTGGTAGGGCAGCAGGGCCACCTCCACCGGCTCCCCCGTGGACCGGGCCCGGAAGCGCACCACGCCCCCCTCGGCCGGCCGCCGCACCCGCCCGGCCACGGTGACGCCCAGACCGGCGAACAGCGGCGAGAGGGCGTCGAACACGGCGGCGTTGTCGTGGTTGCCGGCGACGACGATCACCTCGGCCCCCGTGGCGCGCAGCTCGATCAGCGTGCGCCACACCAGGGCCTGGGCCTCGGGGTGGGGAACGGCGGACTCGAACAGGTCGCCCGCCACGATCACGGCATCGACCTCCTCGGCCGCCGCCAACGACACGATCTCGGCCAGCACGGCCCGATGCTCGGGCAGACGGTCGTGGCCCTTGAGCACCTTGCCCACGTGCCAGTCGGCGGTGTGGAGGAACCTCACGCCCCGCCCCCTCAGACCAGACCGGCGAACGGGTCGGCGGGCCCCTCGACCGGACCTGCCTCGGCCTCGGCCGGGCGGGTCGCCCACGCCGGGAACGGGAACTCCACCACCAGCGGGACGGGCAGCTCGGGCTGGTTCACGAACATCGTGCCGGGCTTGGCGATCGTGGCCCGCTGCCGCATGGCCGTGGGCAGGAACCCGTACTCGGGACGGCCCGCCTCCGCCGGATCGAGGCGCCCCACCACCCGGATCGAGGAGTTGGCGATGACACGGCGCTCCACCTCGCTGGCCGTCTGCTGGGCCCCGATCAGGATCACCCCGAGCGACCGGCCCCGCTCGGCCACGTCGACCAGGATCTCCTTGATCGGCGACGACCCCTCGCGCGGCGCGTACTTGTTCAGCTCGTCGAGCACCAGGAACAGCAGCGGCCGGGCCAGGCCCGTGCGCTCCTTCTCGTCGAACACGGCCCGGATCGTGGTGCCCACCACGAACCGCTTGGCCCGGTCGTGCAGGTTGTGGATGTCGACCACGGTGACCTGGTGCGCGTCGGTCGTGATGCGGTGGTTGCGCCGCACCGGCACGTCGGACCGGATCAGATGGCCCAGGCGCGGGCCCGAACCCAGCAGCCGCCGCAGGAACGCGTTGATCGTGCCCTGACCCACGGCCGGCCCCGCCCAGTCGCGCTGGGTGTGCTCGTCGCTCAGGCGCTCCTGGAGCAGGTCGAGCAGATCGGCGTAGGTGCGCAAGGTGACGCCGTCGATCGCCCAGGCGCCGTCGGCCCCCACCTCCTGGCCGTCGCGGCGCAGCTTGGCCGTCACGTTCTGCACCACCATCGTGTACTGCTGGCGCTCGTCCTCCACGTCGGCGAACACGAACGGCAGCAGCTCCTCCCGGCAGAACTCGGCCAGCGTCCACCAGTACGAGTCGACCCCCGTGCCCCGGCTCGCCACGTCGGGCCCGGCGTTGGGATCGCCCCGCCGCGGCGGGGCGTAGATGCCCACGTCGGCGAAGGCCCCGGCGGGCAGGCCGAGCAGGCCGTAGCGCTCACGCTGCAGATCGGCCAGGCGGCTGTTGCGACGGTCGAGGAAGAGCAGGTCCTCACCCTTCACGTTGAAGATCAGGGCCCTCGTGTTGACCGCCTCCGTGCCCAGCACCCCGCCATGGAAGAGCCCGTAGAGCAGGAACGTGGCGTAGCTCGTCTTCGTGGCCACACCCGAGATGCCGCTGATGTTGACGTGGGCGCCCCGGGTGCCGTCGACGAACTCGAGGTTGACGTACATCGGCTCCCCGTCGCGGGTCAGCCCGGCGGGCAGGCGCGAGCCCATGGCGTCGAACCCCAGCGCCGCCTCCCGCTGCGCGCCCGTCGCCCGCCGGGCCTCGGCGCCGGGCAGGGGCGGCACGAAGATCTCCGGATCGACGCGGGTGACGAGCACCTCGGCCGCCTCCTGGACCCGGGCCGGGAGGACGGCATCGGCCACCAGGAACACATCGGAATCGAAGCGGACACCCTCGTGGCGGGCCCGCACCTGGTTGACCACCCCCGACAGGGCCACCACCTCGCCCGTGGGCAGCGGCCGCTCCACCACGATCACGTCGTCGAGCTGGACGGACTCGGCCGGATCCACCGCCACCCAGAACGACAGGGGGGTGGCGTCCTCCGTGCCGATGACCCGCCCGACCGTGCCGCCTGTGCCCTGTGAGCCGCCTGTACCGCGTGAGCCGACCGTGCCGACCGTGCCCTGTGAGCCGCCTGTACCGCCTCCAACCACGTCCACCCCGAGCCTCCCCGTCGTCAGCGGGGGACCGTACCTCCCGGCCGGGAACGATTCACGGAGACCGGACCGAGACTGCTCATGGCTCACGCCACCGAGACCGGATCCGATGCCTCGAGCGGAGCGCGGTGCTGCCGACGTCCCTGTTCGACGACACCGATCGCGCCCGAGATCTGCTCCATCAGGTGGATGGCGGCGGCGGACGGTCGCCCGTTGGCGTCGCGCGCTTCGTCCATGGTCGCGCCGTGTTGCCCCGGTGACCGCACGTCGAGCGGCCAGACCGTGTAGCAGTCGGTGACCGAGTCGAGGTGGCGTGCGGCGCGTGCTGCGAGGAGGTTCGACAGTCCAGGGCTCGCACCCATTCCGATGAGCGCTCCGACGCCCGCTTCCTGCGCTCGCTGATCGAGCTCGAACATCGCCAGCGTGGGCTCCGGGTCGTCGCAGATGTCCACGTACATCGTGGAGGTGTCGAGTGCGGCCTCCAACACCGGGACGCCGAAGCGGAAGAACGGGCCGGTGCAGTTGAGCACGAGATCGGCGTCCGCCAGGACGTCGCTCGGCTCGACGACCTACCACTTCGGCAGTCGCGACGACCTCGTGCGCGAGGCGTTCCTCTGGTACCTGCAGTACGCCACTGCGGAGCTCGCCAGGCTGCGCCACGATCAGCGGACCAACACGGCCACATCACGTCTCGTCGAATTCGTCGTCTCGCTCGTCCGCCAGGAGTCCCACAACCAACCGCTGGTTCGAGCCGAGTACGAGCTCATCATGTTCGCTGGTCGCGACCCCGCTCTTCGCGAAGAGCTGCGCAACTGGGAACTCGCCCAACGGCGACATCTCGCGGATGAACTCCGGGCCGCCGGCAGTCGCCGGCCTGACGCCGGCGCCGCGACGCTGGTCGCTCTCATACGCGGTTTGGAACTCGAACTCCTCACCCACGCCCCACTCACGGCGGCCCAGCTGCGAGGCCGAGTCCAGCCGGTCGTCCTGGCGCTCGTCTGAGCGTCCCCCTCCGTCACCCGCCGCGACGGATCCATTCGTCCAGATGGAGCCGCACGGCGCCCGTGGTGGTGGCCCGTCCGAGGGCCCGTCGGCGGGTGGAGATCAGACGGCGACGAGGTGGACCGATGCGTGTGGTCTTCGGTCGACGAGGGGCGCGCGCGGCTGCGGGTTCTTCGTCGCTGAACGCCCCGTCCCCGCGTTCCCAGGCGGCGACGACGTCGCGGGGCCCGCGTGTCGCCGGCTGGCGGCGGGCGGCATCGGCGAGTCACGTGGACACGTTCGGTGGGCCCTCCGCGTCGGCGGGCCGAGGCGTCGCGAGTTGCTCGAGCTGGACGTCTACGGCCTGGCAGGCCGTTGGCCGCAGCAGGCGGGGTCCACCGGGATTCACCAGAGGTATCCGTCGACGGGTTGCAGCGGTCGTGGTGGGTCACGGTGGCCGATGGCGGTGAGGACGTCGTGTTCGAGTTGGGTGCAGATGGTGTCGATGGGGACGTCGGTGACTTGGTTGGCGAAGGGTTCGTCGTTCGCTGCACCGGTGACGGCGAGCACGATGAAGGTCCCGGCGATGATCAGTGCGAGAGGTGTGGTGAGCCAGAC
>JBIKWW010000359.1:0-4150 GCA_044356125.1 Acidimicrobiia bacterium | reverse complement strand
TTGCCCAGATACGGTGGGCCGGTGATCACCCTGCTCGTGCGGCTGCTGCGGACCCATCTCGGCCGGTACCGCCGGGAGCTGCTGCTGACCGTGCTCTTCCAGGCCGGCCAGGCCGTCGCCGCGCTCTACCTCCCGAGCCTGAACGCCGCGATCATCGACCGCGGGGTCATCCCCGGCGACACCGGGTTCATCTGGTCCCACGGGGCCTGGATGCTGCTCGTCACCCTCCTCCAGGTGGCCCTGGCCGTCGCCGCCGTGTGGTTCGGGTCCAAGGCCGCCGCCGGGTTCGGACGCGACGTGCGCCACGAGCTGTTCCACACCGTGACGGGGTACTCCGCCCGGGAGGTGACGTCATTCGGGGCACCGTCGCTCATCACCCGGATCACCAACGACGTCCAGCAGGTCCAGATGCTCGTGCAGATGACCTGCACGCTGCTGCTCGGCACGCCCGTCACCATCGTCGGCGGGGTGATCATGGCGCTGCGCGAGGACGTCGGCCTCTCGGCGCTGCTGCTGGTGAGCGTGCCCGCCCTGCTGGTCATCGTCGGCACGATCATCAGCCGCATGGTGCCGCTGTTCGCGGTCATGCAGACCCGCATCGACCGCGTCAACCAGATCCTGCGCGAGCAGATCACCGGGATCCGGGTGGTGCGGGCCTTCAGCCGTGAGACCGACGAGGCCAACCGCTTCGACGAGGCCAACCGCTCCCTCACCGGGACGGCGCTGGCCTCCGGCCGCCTCATGGCGATGATGTTCCCGTCCGTGCTGCTGATCCTGAACGTGTCGAGCGCCGCAGCCGTCTGGATCGGCGCCGACCGCATCGCCGCCGGGGACATGCGGATCGGCGCCCTGATCGCCTTCCTCAGCTACCTCGTGCAGATCCTCATGTCGGTGATGATGACCACCTTCATGTTCGTGCAGGTCCCCCGGGCCGCCGTCTGCGCCGAACGCATCCAGCAGGTGCTCGGCACCCCGAGCTCGGTCGCGCAGACCCCCGACGCCCTCACCGAGCTCCCCGACCACGGGGTCCTCGAGCTGCGGGGTGTCGGGTTCCACTACCCGGGCGCCGAGGCGCCGGTGCTGCGCGACATCACCTGCTCGGTCCGCCGCGGCGAGACCCTCGCCATCATCGGCGCCACGGGATCGGGCAAGTCCACCCTGCTCAACCTGGTCCCGCGGCTCTTCGACGCCACGTCGGGCGGTGTGCTCGTCGACGGCGTCGACGTCCGGCGCATCGACCTCGAGACGCTGTGGCGGCGCATCGGTCTGGTGCCCCAGCGGGCCTTCCTGTTCTCCGGCACGGTCGCCTCCAACCTGCGTCACGGTGATCCCGATGCCACCGACGACGACCTGTGGGACGCCCTCGGGGTGGCCCAGGCCGCCGACTTCGTCCGGGCCATGGCAGGTGGTCTCGACGCCCGGATCGAGCAGGGCGGCACCAACGTGTCGGGTGGCCAGCGTCAGCGCCTGGCCATCGCCCGGGCCCTCGTGCGACGGCCCGACGTCTACCTCTTCGACGACTCGTTCTCGGCGCTCGATCTGGCCACCGACGCCCGGCTGCGGGCGGCGCTCGGGCCGCGGACGCGGGAGGCCGCAGTCGTGATCGTCGCCCAGCGTGTCTCGACGATCCGCCACGCCGACCGCATCCTCGTCCTCGAGGCCGGTGAACAGGTCGGGCTCGGAACCCACGAGGAGCTCATGGCGGGCTGCTCGACCTACCAGGAGATCGTCGCCTCCCAGCTCTCCCGACAGGAGGCGGCATGAACGCCCCCACCGGACCCGGCACACCCGGCACACCCGGCGCACCGGCCGGAGGACCCGGCGGCGAGGGCCCGATCGACCCGCAGCTCGCCCGGGCCCAGATGCAGCTCGCCCGCGGCGGCATGGGGCCCCGCGGCGGAGCCGGCATCCCCGCCGAACGGTCCAAGGACTTCGGCAGAGCCGTCCGACGGCTCCTCGGCCGCATGACCGAGGAGCGCCGCGGTCTGGTCGGGGTCCTGATCCTGGCCGTCGGCAGCGTGGCGTTCTACGTCGAGGGCCCGCGCGTGCTCGGGCGCGCCACCGACACGATCGTGCAGGGCATCAGAGGCGGCAGCGGCAGTGGCAGCGGCAGCGGCATCGACTTCGCCCGCCTCCACCGCATCGTCTGGACGGCGGTGGCCCTCTACGCCGCCGCCGCCCTCCTCGCCTTCGCCCAGGGCCGGCTCCTGGCCGGCATCGTCCAGCGGACCATGCTGCGCCTGCGCCGCGACGTCGAGGACAAGCTCAACCGCCTGCCGCTCGGCCACGTCGACCGCAGCGCCCGGGGCGATCTGCTCAGCCGGGTCACCAACGACATCGACAACGTCGCCCAGAGCATGCAGCAGACGCTGAGCCAGATGCTCACCTCCGTGCTGCAGGTCGGCGGGGTCCTCATCATGATGCTGTGGATCTCCTGGCCCCTGGCGCTGTTCGCGGCGGTGCTGATCCCGGCCTCGGCGCAGCTCATCCGGCTGATCGGCAAGCGCAGCCGGAAGCGGTTCATCGCCCAGTGGCGCCACACCGGCATGCTCAACGCCCACGTCGAGGAGGCCTTCACCGGGCACGCCATCGTCCGGGTGTTCGGCCAGCGGGGCCGCTCCGAGGCGCGCTTCGACGAGATCAACGGCCAGCTCCACGATGCCGGGTTCCAGGCCCAGTTCGCCTCCGGCACGATCCAGCCGGGGATGATGTTCCTCGGCAACCTCAACTACGTCGTGATCGCCGTGATCGGGGGGATCCGGGTGGCGGGCGGCTCGATGTCCATCGGCGACATCCAGGCCTTCATCCAGTACTCCCGCCAGTTCACCCAGCCGCTCACCCAGCTCGCCTCGATGCTGAACGTGTTCCAGTCCGGGGTGGCCTCCGCCGAGCGGGTCTTCGAGCTGCTCGACGCCCCCGAGGAGCCGTCCGACGCCGGTGCCGGGCCGCTCACCGGGCCGCCTGCCGGACGCGTCACCTTCGAGCACGTGGCCTTCTCCTACGACCCTTCCAAGCCCCTGATCGGCGACCTCTCCCTGGTGGCCGAGCCCGGCCAGACGGTGGCCATCGTCGGCCCCACGGGTGCCGGCAAGACCACGCTGGTCAACCTGATCATGCGCTTCTACGACGTCGACTCGGGGCGCATCACCATCGACGGCCACGACATCGCCCAGCTCCGCCGTCGGGACTTCCGGTCCCACATCGGCATGGTCCTGCAGGACACCTGGCTGTTCTCGGGCACCATCCGCGAGAACATCGCCTTCGGCGACCCGACCGCCGACGAGGACCGCATCCGCGCCGCCGCCCGGGCGGCCTACGTCGACCGCTTCGTCCGCCTGCTCCCCAGGGGCTACGACACCCGCCTTGACGACGACGGCACGGCGGTGTCGGCCGGCGAGAAGCAGCTCATCACGATCGCCCGGGCGTTCCTGGCCGACCCGGCGATCCTGATCCTCGACGAGGCCACCTCGTCGGTCGACACCCGCACCGAGGTGCTCATCCAGCGGGCCATGGCCCAGCTGCGCTCACGGCGGACGAGCTTCGTGATCGCCCACCGGCTCTCGACGATCCGCGACGCCGACATCATCCTGGTCATGGAGGACGGCGCCATCGTCGAGCAGGGCGACCACGAATCGCTGCTGGCCGCCGGCGGGGCCTACGCCCGCCTCTACAACGCCCAGTTCGCCGGACAGACGATCTGAGCCCGGAGCCCCCGCCCGGCGCGCCTGCGGCGCGCCGGGCCGGAACCCCGTCAGATCCCGTGACCGGGCCGGCCCGGACCCTCGACGTCGTAGCCGCCCATGTCGGCGTTCAGCCGGGCCTTGGCCATCAGCTCGGCGACGACCGGGGTGAGGGCCTCGGGGTCGAGCGAGTTCGTGCCCGACGGGCCCTTGTGCCAGCTCTCGGCGATCGCCAGGTCGTCACCGGCGACCTGGAACACACGGCCCGTCACCTTGCGCGACAGCGGGCTGGCCAGCCAGGCGCAGATCGGCGCAATCCACTGCGGGCCCCGCTTCTCGCGCAGCTCGTCGTTGACCTCACCCATCAGGTTCTCGGTGAGGCGGGTGAGGGCCCCGGGCGAGATGCAGTTCACGGTCACGCCGATGCGGTGCAGCTCCTGGGCGGCGATGATCGTGAAGGCGGCGATGCC
>JBIKWW010000358.1:0-4155 GCA_044356125.1 Acidimicrobiia bacterium | reverse complement strand
ATGGTCGCAGGTGCCGAGCCGCTGCTGTCGACGGTCTTGAGCGAGCCGTCGACCGCGTGGCGGAAGGAAGTGCTCCGCCTCGCCCGGGAGCACCCGTCCATGATCGACCCCTCGACCGGCGGCGTGGTTGTGTGCCGTTACGACGAGGTCGAACGGCTGGCCCGGTCGACCGAGCTCATCGGCATCGGTCTCGCCCTGTTCGACATGATGGGCATCGCCGAGGGCGAGCTCCGGCGCTGGTACGGATCGCTGATGTTCACCAACGACGGGGCACCCCACGACCGTCTCCGCCGACTGGTGAGCCGGGCCTTCACGCCCCGGTCGGTGGAACGTCTGCGTGCCGCGGCTGCTGCCCTGGTCGATCAACGCCTGACTCCTCTCGTCGAGGCCGGAACCGGCGATCTCGTGGCCGCCCTCGACGGGCTTCCCCTGGAGCTGATGGCCCGCCTGATCGGGCTGCCCGAGGCCTCCCTGCCCACACTGCGGTCCCAGGTCGATGCGCTGTCGCCGGTGTTCGGCCTCATGACCGAGGACCAGACCAGGGCCGCAGAAGCGGCCATCGTCGGTCTCCGCAATGACGTAGCTGCGCTGATCGACGCCCGCCGTGGCCAGCCTGCGGATGATCTCCTGACCTCGCTGCTCGCCGTCGAGGAGGCGGGAGACCAGCTCAGCGCCGACGAGGTGGTCGACATGGTCGCGAACCTGCTCGTCGGCGGGCACGACACCACCGCCGGCCAGCTGGGGTGCACCCTGCAGTTGCTGCTGGCCGATCCGTCGCTCCTGCAGGCCATCCGGGACCGGACCGCCACCTCGACGTCGGTGGTGTCCGAGACGATGCGGGTCAACCCGACGCTCGACCTCGTACCGCGCTGCACGGTCGGGCCCACCGTGATCGTCGGTCGCGAGCGCCCGGCGGGATCCATGGTGTGGCTGCACAGCCTCGCGGCAAACCACGACCCGGCCGTGTGGGACGAGCCCGAAACGGTTCAGCCCGACCGCTTCGACCGGCCCGTCAGCCCGAAGATGCTCACCTTCGGCAGCGGTCCCCACTACTGCCTCGGAGCCAACCTCGCCCGGATGACGCTCACCGAGGTGGTCGACGCCGTGGCCCGGCTCGAGGTGCGACCGACGGTCGACCCCTTCGGCGTGCCGCTCGTGCTCCGCCTCGGGCTCGCTCCGACGACGCTCCCGGTGACCGTGGGACCGGCCCCCGTCGCCACCTGAATCACCGGGGCGTCGTCGCCGGGTCGCCCGCGCACTCCGGTCACACCCGGACAGGTCACACCCGGTCAGGTCACACCCGGTCAGGTCACACCCGGTCCCGTGCCCGCCGACCGAGCACGACAGGGAGCGAGGACAGGCCGTTGATGAGGTTGGACGCAGTCGGTGTCGGTGTACCCGCCCCCCGCATCTCGGGATGTCGCCCGAGCAGTGCCCTCCACGCCTCCTCGGCCTCCATCCGGGCGAGCGAGGCCCCCAGGCAGTAGTGCGCGCCCTGGGCGAAGGCGAGGTGCTCGCGGGCATTGGCCCGGGTGATGTCGAAGCGGTCGGGCTCGTCGAACACCAGGGGGTCCCGGTTCGCTGCGTCGAGCAGGCACACGATCTCGGTGCCTGCCGGTACGAGGACGGCGCCTCTTCCGCTCTCGACCAGCAGCGGCCGGGTGACCCGGCGGTACGTGTAACGGACGGGGCTGACGAAGCGCAACGCCTCTTCCACGAGGCCGGGCACCAGCGACAGGTCGTCGACGACCGCTCGCTGCTGGGTGGGGTCAGCGAGCAACGCCTCGGTTCCGCGACCGATGAGGTTGACGGTCGTCTCGAAGCCGGCGATGAGCAGGAACGCCAGGGTGACGAGCAGCTCCCGGTGGCCGAGGGCGTCGCTGTCCGCATCCTCGGCCCGGGCGACGAGCGCCGACACCAGGTCGTCGCCCGGGTTCGCCCGTCGCTGGGCGACGAGCTCCTCGAAGAACTGCTCGATGTCCGCTGCGGCCCGGCGCACCGCCTCGTGCTGAGCGAACGTCTCGATGCCGCCGAGGGTCGCTGCGAGCGCGTCGCCCCAGGCGGTGAACCGCCCGCGTTCATGGGATGGCACGCCCATCACATCGCAGATGACCTGCATCGGGAGCCGCCGGGCGAAGCCGTCGACGAGATCGGTGGGCCGATCGGTCGGCATCTGGTCGAGCAGCTCTTCGGCGACCGCCCGGATCCGGCTCCGATGGGCTTCGAGCCGCCGTGGCGTGAAGCCGCGCGAGACGAGACGGCGCAGCCGGGTGTGGTCCGGCGCGTCGCAGACGACCATCGACTCGCTGACGGGGTGCGGTGTCGGCGAGATGTCCTCGAGTGGCCCGACGATGCGTCCGAGGAGGCCGGGGAGCTCCTGCATGGCCGACGAGGACGACGGTGAGCGGAGCACGGCGCTGGCCACCGCGTGGTCGGCGCTCAGCGTGACACCGAGCCGGCTCTGCGACACCGGGCCGGACGAGCGCACGCGGGCATGGAGCGGACGCCGATCGGCCCCGGGCCGGAGGCGCTGCAGACGGGCGAACGGATCACCGGCGAGATCGGCCGCCAGCAGGATTCCGGAGCGGACGCCCGCGGCGAACCGGATTCGGGCCCGGTGAACAGGGGTGAGCGACGTTGGGGCGGAGTTCATCGGGACGTCTCCGACGGAACGTCGCAGGAACGTTCCAGCAACTGAGTCATGTGACCAACTATAGGAACCTCACCCGGGGCTGTCTAGGTCACGCGACTAACATTTCCGGCATGCCCTACGTGCACGCCGAGGACCGCCGTCGCCAGCTGGTCGAAGCGGCCGTCCGCGTCCTCGAACGGGAGGGTGTGCGGGGTCTCACCACCCGGCGCGTGGCCGACGAGGCAGGCGCCCCCCTGGCGTCGATCCACTACGTGTTCGCGACCAAGGACGATCTGGTCGAGGCCGCCATCGCGGCGCTGCTCGAGCAACTCGCCGCACCGATCCTCGCCCGGGTTCGTCCCGAGGAGGGCATCG
The DNA here is from genome assembly GCA_044356125.1 of Acidimicrobiia bacterium. Taxonomy (GTDB): domain Bacteria; phylum Actinomycetota; class Acidimicrobiia; order Acidimicrobiales; family JANYDT01; genus JBIKWW01. The sequence goes on along the minus strand of JBIKWW010000358.1, from coordinate 1,148 downwards.
CCGCGGCCATCCGCTCACTGCTCGCCGGCTACTGGGAGTACGTGAAGAACGACCCGAACGGTGAGTTCGTGATCGCCGAGCTCACCATGGCGATCGACGACGAACGTTCCCGTCGGTTCGCCCGCGCCGAGTACGCCCGATACCGGGCCATGGCGCTCGGCGCGCTCCAAGCGGCCGCCACCGCTACCGGAGAGCAGACGGCGATCCCCCTGGAGCAGCTCGCCCGCCTCCTTGTCGCCTGCACCGACGGCGTCCTGCTGCAGTTCAGCCTCGAGGGAGACCGTCAAGCCGCCGAGGCGGACCTCCGGGCTCTCGCCGACAGCCTGGTGACCCTGATCTCGCCTGGTGGCGGTCGGTCGGTCAGGCGGGCGGGGTCCGGGCGCGTCGGGCGGGCGGCGGCGGGGCGGGCCGGTGAGAAGGTTCCACCGGGCGTCATCAGACCCGCCTCCTAGGCGGGGACGATGGCGGCAGCGCGGTCACGTGCTCCGAGCTCGGCGAACACGCCGCCGACGTGGCCCTTCACCGTGCGCGCGCTCACCATCAACCGGACCCTGCAGGCACTGGGCTGAACCTGCGTCCGGCGTAGGGCCTCATCGCTCGAACCCGTCGGTCCCACGCCCCCGTGCCCACGCCCCCGTCCCCACGGGAGGTCGGGCTGGACAGACGGCGGTCAGAACGTGCGGCCCGGCGTGACCAGACCAGCCTCGTAGGCGAGGATGATGGCGGCAGCGCGGTCACGCGCACCGAGCTTGGCGAAGATGCTGCCGACGTGGCCCTTCACCGTGCGCTCGCTCACAACGAGCTCGTCGGCGATCTCGAGGTTGGACGCACCCCTCGACACCAGCACGAGCACCTCCCGCTCGCGCTCCGACAGCCGCTCGACGAGATGTGAAGCGTTGCTCCCCAACCGGCTCGGGCGCGTCCGCACCGCAGCCAGCACCCGGGGGGTGACCCGCGGGTCGAGCCAGGCGCCGCCGCGGGCCACCGTGCGGATCGCCTCGCAAAGATCGTCGGCGGGGGTGTCCTTCAGCAGGAAGCCGGCGGCTCCGGCTTCGAGCGCGCCCCACAGGACCTCGTCGTCGTCGAAGGTGGTGAGCACGAGGACCGGTGGACCGTTCTGGGCACGGAGGCGCGACGTGGCGTCGATC
>JBIKWW010000357.1:0-4164 GCA_044356125.1 Acidimicrobiia bacterium | reverse complement strand
GACGCCTCACCCGAGCCGCCCGAGCCGCCCGAGCCGCCCGAGCCGCCGCAGCCCGCCAGGAGCGGACCACTCAGCACGGCGACGCCGAGCAGCAGGGCCAGCCTCGATCCGACGGTCCGGGCCGGGCCCGTCCCCCGGGAGCGGATGGTCTGCGGGAGCATGCGTCGAGCCTACCGGGGGGTCGGACCGAACCGCCCACTCCGGTCAGACTGCACACCAGCCGGACCGAACCGGCCCGGACCGAACCAGCTCAGACTGAACCGAACCGAACCAGCCCGGACCGAACCGATGCCCGACACCACCCTCCCGCCTCCCGATCCCCGGCCCGGCACCGGGCCTGATGGCGGGACCGGACCCGGGCGCCGGACCGACTCGCTCATCGGGTGGGTGATGCTCGCCACCTACAACGAGGCGGCGAACATCGACTTCGTCCTCGACGAGGTGGCCCAGGCCGCCACCAGGCTGGCCCGGCGAGGGGTGACGCTCGCCGTCCTGCTCGTCGACGACGCCTCCCCGGACCGCACCGCCGACCTCGCCGCCACCGCCGCCGCCCAACACGGCCTGCGGCTGCGGCTCGTCACGGGCCGCAAGGAGGGTCTCGGTGCCGCCTACGTGCGGGGCCTGCGGGCAGCCACCGACGCCGCCCCCGGCCCGCTCGGGGATTCCCGCCCGGCCGACTTCATCGTCGCCCTCGACGCCGACCGCCAGCACGACGCCCGCCAGATCCCATCGCTGGTGGAGGCGTTCCTCACCACCGGCGCCGGAGTTCTGATCGGCTCGCGGTGGACCCGCGGCGGGCACTCCCCGGGCACCGGCCCCGTCCGCACGGCCCTGAGCCGGGCCGGCAACCTCGCCTTCCGGGCCGTCACCGGCACCCGGGGCGTGCGGGATGCCACCACTTCGTTCCGGGTGATCGATCCCGCCGTCGCCGTCGCCTTCGACGCCTCGGGTCTGCGCGTGAGCGGGTACGCGTTCTTCAGCTCGTTCGTCGCCGTCGCCCAGGCCTCGGGAGCGCTCGTGGCGGAGAGCCCCATCACGTTCCGGCCCCGCGGCGGCGGGCAGTCCAAGCTCACGGCGGGCGACGGGATCGAGTTCTTCCGGAACCTCCTGACGATCCGCCGGACGGTGCGGCGCATCAGTGCCGAGCGCGCCGGGCGCCGCCGCTCCGATCACCCCGCCCCCGTCCCCGCCCCCTGGGCGGCCCGGCAGGGCAGCGCCTGGGCGGCCAGCTTCGGCGCGTCGGCGGAGCTGGCCCACCTCGGGATGGCCCGTCGGTTCGTGCGCTGGGTCGTCGACGAGCTCGACGCCGGGCTGGGCGACCCGGCCGGTGACGGTGGGGCCGAGCGGATCCTGCACGTCGGCGCCGGCATCGGCACCTTCACCCGGGAGCTGCACCGGCGCCGCCCGGGAGCCGATCTGCTGGCCATCGAGGCCGCCCCCGGCCCGGCCCGGTCGCTGGCGACGGCGGCCCGGGAGCACGGCTTCGAGGCCCGCCGCACCGATGCCGCCGAGCTGCTCGCCGAGCGGGAACTGGCCGGGGCGCCGGGCTTCGACGCCGTCGTCGTCACCAACGTGCTCGAGCAGCTCGCCGACGACGTCGACGGGCTGAGGACCCTGGCCCACCTGGTGCGTCCGGGCGGGAGGCTGGCCGTCGTCGCCTCCGCCGGGCCCGCCGCCTACGGGACCATGGACCACCTGGCCGGGCACCACCGCCGCTACAGCGCCGAGACGCTCCGCTCGGCCATGGAGGGGGCCGGGCTCGAGGTGGAGCTGGTCCGCCCGATCGACGCGCTCGGGCTCGTGATCTACCGCCTCGCCTACCGCGTCCTGCGCATCTCCAGCCTCCGCCGACCCCAGGTGCTCGCCTACGACTCCCTGCTGGTGCCCCTCAGCCGGGCCCGGGAGCGCCACGGTCGGCCACCGCTCCAGGGCAAGAACCTGGTGGCCGTCGCCCGCCGACCGGACCGGCCGGCGATCACCTGAGGACCAGGGGCGTCGGCCCGGCGTCCGGCGAGCGGGGCGGCCGGACCCGCCGGGCGACCATCACGCCGTCGGCGTCGAGCAGCACCTGGAACTCCCCGCCGGTCCCGGTGAGCCGGGCCACCAGGGGGCGGAGGTCGTCACCGACGTGCTCGTCGAGCAGGACGATGTAGTCGATGATCCCCGGTTCGGGCGGGGGCGGCACCCAGCTCACCGGGTAGCCGTTCTCGTCGAGGATCTCGTTGCCCCAGTAGGCGGGACGGAACGGGTTCGGCCAGTCGTAGGCCTGCTCCCGGTGGGCCAGGTGGGGCAGCAGGGTGTAGGTCGCCGAGACGGCGGCGTCGGGGGGAACCATACGGACGGCCCGCTCCATCACCGCCCGGTCGGAGTTGTCGGTGGCCCAGAAGAAGTGGTTCCGGCCGATCGGTGAGGGTGACAGCACGATGTTCGACACCAGCGTCGAGCCCAGCAGCCAGCCCGCCGCCAGGCGCCGCCAGGAGACCCGCCGCAGCACCACCCGGGTCCCCTCGATGGCGGCGATCACGATCGGGGCGATCATCACCGAGGGGTACTGGTAGTAGATCTGGCGGGCGTACGGGGTCGATCCCGTCACGCTGGCCACCATCTGCGGGGCGGCCATGACGAGCAGCGGCAGCCCCAGCAGCGGGAGTCCGCCGAGTGGGCCGAAGAGGTCCCGGTAGAAGATCAGCCGGTCGTGCATCACGGCCAGGCGCAGGACCCGCATGGGATCCCGCACCATGGCCCAGATCACCTGGGGCATGGTCGTACCCCACTCGCTGTAGAACATGGCGACGTAGAAGGGATCGAGGCCGTAGTTGAAGTGCTTCAGCACCAGACGGGTCGAGACCAGGTACCACACGGCCCCGGCGGCCAGCGTCACCCAGCCGGCGACCCAGATCTGTTGCCTGGTCGATCTTCTGCGCGCGTAGGAGAAGACGACCAGGACGGCACCCATCATGATCACCACGAGGGCGGTGTCCTCACGGGTCGACAGGGCGATGAACACCGCCAGGGCGTAGAGCCGCCAGGACCGCCGCGTGGCGAACCACCACGCGAAGAGCAGGGGCGTGATGACCAGGGCCTCGGGATGGAAGTTCGCCCAGGCGATGAACTGCACGGGTGCGTAGCCGAGGAAGGCGATGGCGAAGCAGGTGCCCAGCCATGGGTTCCCCAGGCGGTCGCGGGCCAGCAGGTAGGCCGGGATCCCGCCCAGTCCGAGCACCATCGCCTGGGTGACCATGAGCAGGGTCGGTCCGGCGATCCCGAGCCAGTAGAAGGGGACGTACACGTACCCGATCAGGTTGATGTGGTGGCCCCAGATCGGCAGGCCCCGCACGGTCGAGAACCCCCGGCCGTGGGCCATCTGCCAGAACGCCTGGTCGTAGATGGCCATGTCGAAGCTCCACGTACCGAAGTTCCGGTGGTGGAGCTGGCTCAGGCGGCCGAAGACGATCCAGAACACGACCACGGCGCCCCACGTGACGGCCAGGGCCGGGTGGATGGTCCGCACCCGGGCGGCGAGGCGCCCCCTGATCCCGTCCCGTCGCATCACCTGCACCCCATGACCTTGGCACGCGGCGGGCCCGTACCCGGTGCAGCCCGACCGGCCGGCGACCGCGGTCCGATCGGCGCGCTCCTACACTTCGACGCTCATGCCGCCCGCCGACCACCCCGCACCCCGCGTGTCGGTGGTGTTCCCCGCCTACCAGGAGGAGCAGTTCCTGCGCGACGCCGTCGAGCAGGTCGTCGCCGGGATGAGGTCCCGGGGCGTGCCCTTCGAGGTCGTCGTCGTGGAGAACGGCTCGAGCGACCGCACCTTCGCCGTGGCCACCGAACTGGCCGCCGAGTTCCCCGAGGTCCGGGCCTTCACCAACCCGGAGGCCGACTACGGCAGGGCCCTGCGACGGGGCCTGATGGAGGCGTCGGGCGATGCCGTCGTCAACTTCGACGTCGACCTCTACGACCTCGGCTTCCTCGACACCGCCACCGCCGAGGTGCTGCGCCCGGGTGGCCCGGCCGTGGTCGTGGGGTCGAAGCGGGGGGTGGGCTCGCTCGATCAGCGCCACTGGACCCGCAAAGTCGTCACGGCCGTCTTCTCGACGTCGCTGCGCCTGGGGTTCGGCCTGAAGGTGAGCGACACGCACGGCGTCAAGGCCATGCGCC
>JBIKWW010000039.1:0-14280 GCA_044356125.1 Acidimicrobiia bacterium | reverse complement strand
AGCCCGGACCACCGGGCGCCGCCCGGCGTTCGGCGAGGGCCTGACGGGCCTGGCTGGCGGCGCCCGACGACGGTCCGGGGGCGGCCGGACGGGCCCCGGGGCGGGCGGGCGCCGGGGGCACCCCTCCACCGGCCCGAGCGCTCGGCGGCACCGGTGCGGGCTCGGCCGGACGCAGGTCGGCCGGACGCAGGTCGGCCGCCCGGGCATCGGCGACCGGTTCGACCGCCACCGGTTCGACCGCCACCTGCTCGACCGCCACCGGTTCGACCGCCACCTGCTCGACCACGGGAGCAGCAACCGGAGCCGCCGCCGGAGCAGCCACGGGAGCAGCCACGCGAGGGACGGCGCTCCCGGTCGGGCCGGCGCCCGTCCCGGCGGCGAGCATCCGCTCCAGCCGGTCGAGACGTTCGAGCAGGGCGGCCGGGGAGGGATCGAGGTCGGGCCGGGCGATGCGCACGACGGCGACCTCGAGCAGCACGCGGGGGTCCAGCGCATCGCGCATGGCCACCAGCGCGTCACCGAGCAACTCGATGCCACGCACGCAACCGGCGGCCCCCAGCCGCCGGGCGGCGTCGACATGGCCCGCCGGGGCCGCCGCGGCCGCGGCCGTCGGCACGCCGCCGGGCACCACGGTGGCGAGGAACCCGCCCCGCAGCCCCTCCTGCAGGTCCCGGGCCACTTGGCGGCTGTCGCGTCCGAGGGTCATCAGCTCGTCGACGGCGGCCAGGGCCCCGGCCACGTCACGTCCGGCGAGCGTGCCGAGCAGGGCTCCGACGTCGCTCGTGCGCTCCTCGATGCCCCCGGCCGCCACCACCTGGTCCAGCGCCGACAAGGTGTCGCGGGCCGAGCCGTTGCCCCGGCGGGCGACGGCCTCGACCGTGGCGTCGTCGAGCTCGATGCCCGCGTCGGCCAGCACGCTGCGGACCAGATCGATCAGCGTGGGGAGCGCGAAGAGCCGGAACTCGAAGTGCTGGGTGCGGCTCTTGATCGTCGGCAGGACCTTCTGGGGATCGGTCGTGGCCAGCACGAACACGACGTGCTCGGGCGGCTCCTCGAGCGTCTTCAGCAGGGCGTTGGCCGCCGCCGTCGACAGCATGTGGACCTCGTCGACGATGTACACCTTGCGCCGGCCACTCGTACCGAGGGCGACCCGGGCCACGAGGTCGCGCATGGCGTCGACCCCGTTGTTGGACGCTGCGTCGAGCTCGGTGACGTCGAGCGAGGCCCCCGAGACCACCATGCGGCAGGACTCACAGGCTCCGCAGGGCTCGCCGTCCTGCAGGTCGGTGCAGTTGAGCGCCTTGGCCAGGATGCGGGCCGAGGTCGTCTTGCCGCAGCCGCGGGGGCCGCTGAAGAGGTAGGCGTGGGCGACCTTGCCCGTGCGTACGGCGTTGCGCAGCGTCATGGAGACGTGCTCCTGGCCGAGCACGTCGGCGAAGCGCTGGGGCCGGTAGCGCCGGTAGAAGGACTGGTAGGGGACCGGCTCGCTCACGGTGGCCAGCGTACCGACCGTCGCCGACAGTCTGGCCGGTGCGACACGATCCCGGCCCGTCCGGGAACCGCCCCCGGGCATGGGAACGGCGGCCAGGCTTGCCGCGGCACCCGGTTCTCCCGCTGAGAGCTGCTGCCTTCCGGCCCTGACTCGGTTCACGGGGTCTCCGCTGCGCGGGGCCCAGCCGCCGCGCCAAGAGGGTAGCCTCTCCTCCCCGAGTAACCGTCTCGGTGTCCGGCCCCGCCCGGTCGCCGAGCCAGAGGCTCGTGGAGGGATGCGAGAGCGGCCGAATCGGCACGCCTGGAGTGCGTGTGTGGGGCAACCCACCGTGGGTTCAAATCCCACTCCCTCCGCCGGATCACCGCCTGATCACCCCGGCCTCCGGCCGGGGTGATCCGCGTCCGGGGTGACCCGCGTCCGGGGCCCCCGTCGCGGGGCGGCCCGGCGCCGCCGCCGGCCCCTAGGCTGGCCTGGTGCTGCCCACCGACCCCGAGGTCCTCGCCCGCGTGTCCGCCGCCATGGAGCTGGCGCTCGAGGAGGCGGCCCGGGCCACCGACCACGACGACGTGCCCGTCGGAGCCGTGCTCCTCGGTGCTGACGGTTCGGTGCTGGCCCGGGCCCACAACGAACGCGAGCTGCGCCGCGACCCCACCGCCCACGCCGAGGTGCTGGCGCTCCGGGCGGCGGCCGGGCGACTCGGCACCTGGCGGCTCGACGGCACGACGATGGTGGTCACCCTCGAGCCCTGTGCCATGTGCGCCGGAGCCCTACTGGCGGCCCGGGTGGCCACGGTGGCGTGGGGAGCGGCCGATCCCAAGGGAGGGGCGTGCGGGTCGCTCTACCACCTGGGCACCGATCCCCGCCTCAACCACGAGTTCGAGACGATCCCGTGGATCGAGGAGGAGCGCTGCGCGGCGGTCCTCACCGGGTTCTTCGCGGCCCGGCTCTGAGCAACGCCGGCACTGAGCAACGCCGGCACGGAGCAACGCCGGCACTGAGCAACGCCGGCACCGAGCAACGCCGGCACTGAGCAACGCCGGCACCGAGCAACGCCGGCACCGAGCAACGCCGGCACCGAGCAACGCCGGCACCGAGCAACGCCGGCACCGAACCCGGACGCGAAACGCCCCGGCCACACGAGCCGGGGCGAATGGCGGAGAGGGTGGGATTTGAACCCACGGTACCCGGAGGTACAGCGGTTTTCGAGACCGCCCGATTCGGCCGCTCTCGCACCTCTCCTCGGGGAACGTCACACTAGCCGCGGCCGATCAGGCCCTGACCATGGCCACGACGCTGCGCTCGAGGAAGGAGCTGACGGCCGTCCAGTCGCCACCCGGCTCGAAGCTCGGCAGGGTGAGGCTGTAGGCGCCCATGACGGCCTGGGCCACGAGGTCGGCGTCCTCGCCGCGGTAGCGACCGGCCCGCTCACCCTGGCGGAACCGTTCGGCCAGGCGGGGGATCAGGAGGCGGCGCAGCTCGTTGGAGGCGGCCACGGAGCCACCGCGCACACCCTCCCAGCGCAGCAGCGCCTGGAGCAGCCCGCCGTCGGTGGCGGCTCGGGCGCAGACGGTGCGGGTCATCACGGCGAGGGGGTCGGGGTCGCCGCCGATGCCGCGCAGGGCGTCGAGCGCCTCACCCTCCTCGGCCAGGATCCGGGCCACGACGACGCCGCACACGGCCACGGCGATCGCCTCCTTGTCCTCGAAGTGGAGGTAGAAGGTGCCGAGGCCGACGTCGGCCCGCTCGGTGATGGCCGAGATGGTGGCGCCCTCGACGCCTTGGACGGCGTAGGTCTCGGCGGCGGCGTCGAGCAGTCGGCGGCGGGTGTGCTGCTTGCGACGCTCCCCGCGGCGCAGCGGCGGAGCCTCGGCGGTCTCGCTGCCCGGAGCCTGGTTGGTGAGCACATTGCCTCCAAGAACGTGGCTGCCCGGTCCGACGCCCGAGGCCGACCGGAGAACCTGCTGAGTGATGCCACGACTGAATCGGCAGGTCAACTACGAAGGTTAAGGGTGGTTCCGGGACCGGCCGCGGATGCCGGGCCCGCTGGGGGTCACCTTGCCTGAGGTAACCTGGAAGCGCCGCGTGCGAGCCCAGCTGCGCTGCGCACACCAGCGAGGACAGCCAGCGGGCTTCCCGGCGCGGCCGGCGGATGCGGTCATGCCGCGAGCGCGCCCTGTCGTCGATGGATCCGTCCCGCTCGACGAAACCCGAGGGAGGCCTCGTTCCCATGACCACCCGCCCCGACGCGATCCGATTCGAAGGACGGGTCCTCGTCCTCGGCTGCGGCTCGGTCGCCCAGTGCACCCTGCCGCTGCTGCTACGCCATCTCGACATGCCCGCCGACCGGATCACGGTCATGGACTTCGTCGACAACTCGGCCCGGATCGCCGGGCCGCTCGCCGCCGGTGTCCGCTACGTCGTCGACCGCATCGAGCGCGACCACCTCGGCAGCACGCTGGCCCGCCACGTCGGGCCCGGCGATCTGCTGCTCGATCTGGCCTGGAACATCGACTGCAACGAGATCCTCCAGTGGTGCCACGACCATGGCGTGCGCTACCTGAACACATCGGTCGAGCTGTGGGACCCCTACGAGGACGCATCGGCACAGGACCCGCGCGAGCGCAGCCTCTACGTCCGCCACATGCGCCTGCGGAAGATGACGGCGGCCTGGGAGCGGCCCGGTCCCACCGCCGTGCTCGAGCACGGAGCCAACCCCGGGCTCGTGTCGCACATGACCAAGGAGGCGCTGACCTCCATCGCCACCCGCGTGCTGGCCGAGCGTCCGACGCACCTCGACGGGTCCCCGGTGGCCTTCGACGCCGTCGCCGCCGCCCTCGGGGCCGAGGACCACGCCCGCCTCGCCATGCACCTCGGGGTGAAGGTCATCCACGTCGCCGAGCGCGACACCCAGATCACCGACCGGCCCAAGGAGCCCAACGAGTTCGTGAACACGTGGTCGGTCGACGGCCTCTACGAGGAGGGGGTGGCCCCGGCCGAGCTGGGGTGGGGCACCCACGAGATCCGGCTCCCCGAGGGGGCCTACGTCCACCAGCACGGCCCGTCGAACCAGATCGCGCTGGCCCGGATGGGTATGGACACCAAGGTCCGCTCGTGGACCCCGGCCGGGGAGATCCACGGGTACGTGATCCGCCACGGCGAGGCCTTCACCATCTCGGACCACCTGACGGTGTGGGGCGAGGGGGCGGACTCCGACATCGCCGTGTACCGGCCGACCGTCCATTACGCCTACTGCCTGCCCGACGTCGCCATCGCCTCGCTGCACGAGCTGAGGATGCGCCACCTGGTGATGCAGGACCGCCAGCGCATCCTCAACGACGAGATCATCGACGGCGCCGACCACATGGGCGTGCTGCTCATGGGCCACCCCTACCGGAGCTGGTGGACGGGCTCGTGCCTGACGATCCACGAGGCCCGGGCGCTGCTGCCGGGCCAGTCGGCGACCACGCTGCAGGTGGCGGCCTCGATCGTGGGGGCGGTGCGCTGGATGATCGCCCACCCCGAGGAGGGCGTGGTCGTGCCCGACCAGCTCCCGTGGCGGGAGGTGCTCGGGTTCGCCCGCCAGTACCTCGGCACCTACCACGACGCGGCGGCCGACTGGGATCCGACGATGAACCGGGCCGAGTCCGGCCTCTTCGCCCGTCACCAGCGGCCCACGGTGACCGAGGGCGGCGACTGGACCTGGCAGTTCACGACCTTCCTCGTGGACTGATCGGCTGCTCCTGCCGTGAACGGCTGCTCCTGCCGTGGGCGGCTGCTCCTGGAGGGAGCGGCTCATCCTGGAGTGGGCGGACCGCGGCGTCGGCCGGGTAGCGTCCCGGCCATCGGGAAGGGTGGCAGAGCGGCCGAATGCGGCGGTCTTGAAAACCGTTGGGTGATGAGCCCCGAGGGTTCGAATCCCTCCTCTTCCGCCAGGTCGGGATCCGGCGTCGCTGCGAGCGCCGTGGTCAGCCCGTCGGGAGGGCGAGCAGCGGCTGGTCGGTGACCGCCACGACGAGGAGCTCGTGGCGGCAGGACGGGTCCTCGGCGCGATGGGCCTCCACGGCCGCCGCCAGCGCCGCCGCGGTGGGACCGGGGCCGGTGTCGCCGTCGACGACCCGCACCGTCACCCGTGCCGCCGGCCCGAGCGCGGCGACGGCCTCGGCGGCAGCCCGGCGGGCGGCGTCGGTGCCGGGGATCACGAACGTGGCCCGCACGGGTGCGGCGGCCGGAGCGCGGACCGGTTCGGCGGCCCGGTCGCGTCGCAGGATCCGGACGTGCTGGCCGGCCACGGCGGCGGTGGCCAGGAGCACGGCCGCAGGGATGCGGACGCGGTGCGCGGTGATGCGGCCGAGGCGACCGGTGGTGAGGGCCTCCACGAGGATCACCGTGGTGATGACGGCGGTGACGAGCGCGGCCGCCGCTCCCGCGCCCAGCAGCAGGAAGATGAACACCCGCCGGGGAACCGAGGACAGCTCCGACGGGTCGGCGGCGGCCTCCCGTTCGGCCGCCCCCCAGGCCCGCCACCACACCGGCACGCCCACCAGCGCCAGGGTGGCGGCCAGCACCAGGAGGTTGGCGACGTCGGCCCGGCGGTGCACGACCGCCGCCCCGGCCGCCCGTTCGAACAGCGCGGCCACGGCCATGGCGGCGGCGACGGCGGTGACGACCAGCCCGACGGCGGCCGACAGGTAGTCGTGGACCCGGGCGACGTCGTCGCGGGAGGGGCCTGCAGCGGGGCCCCGCCCGCCCAGGACGGACCGGTGGTAGGCCCAGCCGGCGGTGCCCACCACGGCGGTGGCCAGAGCACTGGGGAGGGCGATGAAGTGGGCGGCGGCAGCGGCGTCGCCGGGGTCGCCGAGCGTCCACTGGAGCACCGCGTGCAGGACCCGGGCCGCCCCGACCACGGCCGTGATCAGGCTGCCGAGCACGCCGACCAGGAGCACGAGCCCGTGCCAGCCCGTCGTGTCACGTCGGCGTCGGGCGTGCATCAGCCAGTGCCAGGCCCAGACCGCGGCGCCCACGAGTGCGGCGGCTGCGTTCTCGCTGAGGTCCCTGGCCGCCGGCCGGATCATGGGATCGAGGAAGGCACCGTCGTAGAGCGTCCGCAGCGCCGAGGCCAGCAGCAGCCCGGAGCCGACGCCCACGAGCGCCAGCCCGAAGGCCGAGCCGGCCAGCAGGTGGAAGGGCAGGCGCCCGGGGGCGGTGGGGTGCTGCCCGGCGAGGCGCCAGTGGAGGATCCAGACCGGGGTCCAGACGAGGACGCGGCCGACGGCGGTCGTTCCGGGCGCCTGGCCGCCGAGCGTCCACCGGACCACCTCGAAGCCCGAAGCCGCGGCCATGACCAGGGCCAGCGTGGTGGCCACGGCGAGATAGGCCCCCCAGCCGCCGGAGCGGACCTCGTCGGGGTCGGTCCGCAGGCGTCGGCGGGTCCATGAGCCGAGGCCGAGCAGCACGGGGGCACCCACGATGCAGAAGGCGGCCGACCGGGCGAAGGTGGTCGGGTCACGGACGAGGTCGCCGCCTCCGCCGATCCGCAGCTCCCCGATCAGGCCGGCGACACCCTCGGCCGTCATCACCACGACGGACAGCAGCAGGAGGAGGCGGACGCCCCGGGCCACGGTCTCGCGCAGGTCGACGGGGGTGCCGGGCTGGTGCCCCGAGGCGAGCCGGACGATCCCGACCACCATGGCGACGGTCATCGCCATGCTCAGCAGGCCGCCGATCACGGTGCCACCGGCCCGGTCCCGTTCCCGGCGGGCTGCTCGGCATCGGGCTGCTTGGCATCGGGCTGCTTGGCATCGGGGGTCTGCAGGGGGCAGACGAAGACCGGCCAGGGGAGGACCCGGATCCGCCACCCCGCCGCCGTGCGCTCGAGATCGAAGCGCTGGCGCATGGTCTGGTCGTCGAGATCGAGCAGTCCGCTGCCCCAGCGCTCGGTGATGGAGACGATGACGGTCGCCCGGTCCCCGGAGATGTCGGTGCTGACGAGCACGGCGCGCTGGACCGTGGGGAACCCGACCTCCGTGAGGGCGCAGTGCTCGGCCAGCCAGTCGGTGAACTGCGCGGTGGCGGCCGTCCGGTCGTTGTCGGACACGGCCCGCAGGTAGGCCTGGACCGTCGCCTGGGGCGAGTCGGGCGGTACCTCGACGACGTTGCGGCGCCCGACGGTGAGGGCGGCGACCAGCAGCGCTCCGACGGCCACGGCGACGGCCACGACGGCCACGACGCCCCGGGCCCCCCGGGCATTCGCTGCCCCCTCCGCTCCCGAACCCACGAGCTGATGGTGGCCGACGGGGACCGAGCAGCGACAGGGTCCCTCGGGCCGGTTCGGGGGCCGTTGGTCCGGCCCGGTCCGGTCCCCGGCAGGTCCGGGCGCGTCCGGGCAGGGCTCCCGGGCCCGGGGCGAGGCGTGGCAGACTGTCCGGCCTCGGGAGAAGTGCGAGAGTGGCCGAATCGGACTCACTGCTAATGAGTTGCTCTGGGAAACCGGGGCCGAGGGTTCAAATCCCTCCTTCTCCGCACCGGGCTCCGGGCCCCTCGGGGCGGAACCCCGCCCCAGGGGTCCCCCCGGGCCCGGTATGCTCGGCAACCAGGCGTTCGTAGCTCAACGGATAGAGCATCTGACTACGGATCAGAAGGTTGGGGGTTCGAATCCCTCCGAACGCGCCAGCTGAATATGGCCGCTGACCTGCGGTGATAACCTCCGGAAGCCTCCGCACCAGCGGGGGCTTCTGCCGTTTCCGGCGTCGATGTATCGAGGATGTATCGAGGGTGTATCGATCCTCGTGCACCGGTATCGGGCGCGTCTCGGCGGAACCGGGCGGGGCCGAGCGGGGCCCGAGCAGGGAGGGCACGGCAGCGATGGGGTGGAAGCCGACGGGTGAGCCGACGGTGCGCAAGCAGCGCGACAAGTGGACGGTGCGCGTGGAGGGCATCGACACCGAGACGGGTCGGGTCCGACCTCGCCAGCTGGGGACGTTCCCATCGCAGCGGGCAGCGCGGGCAGCGGCCTCGAAGGCGACCGCGTCGGGTGAGCTCCCCGCCGCCCGCGGCAACGTCGCCTGGCTGCTCGACCGGTGGGTGGCGTCGCGGACCGACGTGACGGCCAAGTCCAAGCTCCAGTACGAGTGGGCGGCGGGGCACGTCAAGGCGGCGCTGGGGCAGCTCCCGATCGACAAGCTCGACCGCGACGACGTGGCCCGCTGGCTGGAGTCGGCGGCGACCGAGGGGAAGCTGTCGAAGCGGTCCCTGCAGATCTGCCGGATGGTGCTGCGGGCCGCGCTCGCCGATGCCGTGGAGGAGGGCCTGCTCCGTCGTTCGGCGGCGGCCCGGGTCGCATTGCCGAAGGTCGTGGCGCGCACTGCCGCGCCGAAGGAGGCCGACGCCTGGGTCGACGATCAGGTGCGGGCCTTCCTCGAGGCCATCGCCGGGCACCGCTGGGCCGGGCCGCTGCGCGTGGCGGTGCTCTACGGGCTGCGGCGCAGCGAGCTCCTCGCACTGCGCTGGAGCGGGATGGATCTCGAGTCCGGGGTGGTGACGATCGCCGGGGGGCTGGTCGAGGTCCGGGGCGTGCCGGTGTGGACGGAGGGGAAGAACGCCCGTTCCCGGCGCACGATCGTGGTCGACGCCGAGACGGCCAGGGCGCTGCGGGCGCATCGTGCGGTGCAGCTGCACGAGCGGATGCTCGCCGGGCCCGACTGGGAGGACCACGATCTCGTGGTGTCGTCGAAGACGGGCACGCCGGTGTCGCCGGGGACTTCGATCAGACGTTGGAGCGGCTGGTGGCCCGGGCGGGCGTGCCTCGGCTGACGTCGCACGGGCTGCGCCACACGGCGGCGACCCACATGGTCCGCCAAGCGGCCGACGCCGGAGAGCTGCGAGCGGTCGCCGACGTGCTCGGCCACTCCCCCGACATGCTCATGAAGACGTACGCGCACGCGCTCCCGGACTCGATCAAGGCCGTCGCCGATCGCATCGCAGCGCGGGCGGGGCAGGTGCCGTCGTGACCGTCCGTCGCAGGTGGCGGTTCTATGCGACGTCGACGGGGCGGTCGCCGGTTCGCGAGTTCCTCGACGAGCTCAGCAGTGCCCAGGCCGTGCAGATGCTCGGCGCGATGCGCGTCGTCGCCGAGGTCGGGGTGACGGAGGCGCGCCACCTTCGGGGCGAGATGTACGAGGTGCGTGCGGGGATCGCCGGCCAGGCGTTCCCGGTTGCTGTTCGCCACCGAGGGCCGGCGAAGCCAGATTCTGCTGGCGCTCAAGGCCTTCGAGAAGAAGAGCCAGCGCACGCCGCCAGGGACGATCGCCCTCGCGGAGACCCGCCTTGCCGACTGGCGCAGCCGGGCACGTCCGCGATCTCACTCTTGATATCTCGTATCTGAGATGGGAACATGGGTCCATGGCTCGGAAGCCGCCACCGGACGACCTCGATCGCCACATCGCGGAGCTCGCGAAGAAGAACCCGACACTGCCCGCTGCGGTCGAGGCGCGCGTGAGCCGGCGCCAGCGCCAGCTCGCCGAACGACGCATCGCACTCGGCATGACGCAGACCGAGGCAGCGGCCTTGATGAAGACGTCGCAGTCCGCAATCGCTCGCCTCGAGTCCGGCGAGCACGACGTTCGACTCTCCACGCTCGAGCGCTATGCGAAAGTGCTCAACTGCCGCCTAAGCATCTCGCTACTCGCAAGCTAACCCCGATCGTTCATGAGATGGCTTGAGGTGGTTCGGCGACGCTTGTTCGGATTGGTCGGCGTGGTCGGTGTCTGATTCGGGGTGGGGGTCGGTGCGTTGGCGGTGATTGCTGTGATTTCGGCCGGGTTGGCGTGTCTGCAATCGGGTGTGGGGGCGTGCGGATCGAGCGTGGTGTCTGGTTCGGCGGCGTTCGGTGGTGGGTCAGGTGATCGCGGCGAGACGCCGGTGGGCGTCGAGCAGATCGGTGACCCATGGCCAGTGCTCGGGGAGTCGTAGCCAGGTTCGGCGGGCGCTGCGGATGAGGCGGCCAGCGATGTGGAGGATGCGGTAGCGGAACGTGCGTGGCTCTGCCACGGCGAGGTCGCCGGTGAACAGCAGGGTCTGTGTCCAGGCGAGCAGATCGGCCGCGCACATGACCATCTCCATCCACGCTGCGTTCGCGGTGAACGAGGTGAAGGGCATGCGTTCGAGGCCGCAGTCTTTGAGGTTCTTGATCCGGTTCTCGACCTGGCCGTGGCGGCGGTGCCGCAGCTCGAGCTCGACTGCGTCGCCGGTGGAGTTGGTGAGCACGACTTGGTGACGCATCCCGTTGTGGTCCCACAAGCGCAGCTGCGCACCCGGGTGCGGTCGTTCACGACGCACGATCGCCCGTGTGCCGGCGGGCCAACCGTCGATGGTGAGATCGAGTTCGGCGACCTGAGCGCCGCGGCGTGGTTCGCCGTTGCTGTTGACGGCGGGTCGCCACACGTCATCCGCGACAGCGGCGATTGCTGTGTCCAAAGCGTTGGAAACACGGGCCGAGATCGAGAACTCACAGTTGCGCGCGACGAGACCTTCGACGAAGACGCGCACCGCGCCCGCGGAGTCGGCGCGGACCAGGATCGGATGCACGACCATGTCCGCGCTGTCACCGGGTTGGTGGCCGCGGCGATGTTCGGCAGGCAGTTGGGCGATCGCCATCTCGACCACGGCGAGCTGATCGGCACCGGAGTTCGCGGCAGCGTTGCCGGGCCGGAGCACCCCGGCGAGTGCTTCGCCGGTGGCGTCGAGGAAGCAGAACATCGATGGAACCCGAACCCGCGCTTGAAGTGCGGTGTCGCGCCTTGCTTACGTTCGGAATGGATCTCCACCAGCGACGCGTCGACGTCCAACATGATCGCATCAGGCGCGCCACCGCCAGCCCACGCCTTGGCTCGTGCTGTTGCACGCGCGGTCCGCAACGCGTCGAGCACCCGGTCGTCGATCGCGTCGAACGTCCGCCAGATCGTCGGCGCGGAAGCGACCTCGCCGAACACGTCAGGTTGATCCCGCAACGCCGCCATATCCGCAACACAGCGGCCACCGGCAGCGAGCATCACCGCAACCTGGCAGAGCAGGCGACCCCAGTCGTGACCGAACGCTCGCTCACCCGCCCACGGGATCGCAGCCGAATAGCCGACTGTGAGACCGACCCGATCAGCGAGTTCACCCACCAGATGCGCGCCCGCGTGCGAGACCGTCTGACGGTCACCGCCGATCACCCGCAGCCGTTCCACCGTGCGTGTAGCTTTCACCTCGCGAGTGCCCTCCCCGTTCGAGTTCTTGATGCGTCGCAACACCAAGAATCCCTTACGGCGAGGGCACTTCCGCGGATACGCGACCTCAGCCCACCTCAGACCCGTGAACGATCGGGGCTAACGCCGGCTGTGCGACATGAACCGGCATCTATGCCACGCGCCACCAGCCTCCTTCGACGGACACTATGGGGCGGGTGACATGCGATTGGGGCCACAGCACTGCGCCTGAAGCCGAGCATCGGGCCAGCCATGGTGACCCGTGATTGCCGAGTAAAGTTGAGGCGACGTCGGTTGCCTGCCTTTCGCAGGGAAGGCGGATACATGGGGTTGGGCTCTTGGTTCTCGGGATGGGGCTACGGCTCGATGCCATCGAGGGGCATGGAGCGGCCAACAGCGCTCAGGCGCCGGGAGCGACGGCCTGGCGACGAGCGCTGCGCGGGGGTAGGACGATGCGATCGGAGAACTTCGCGGCCAGGGGGCCGATGACGGCGGTGATCAGGACGTAGCCGGCGGCCAGCGCCGTGAGATCTGGGCCGTCGGCGAGGCCGGATCCCAACGCTGCTATCACGATGGAGAACTCGCCGCGCGCGATCAGCACGGTGCCCGCTCGCAGCCGGCCCTTCGGGCCAGCGCCCACCCGCCCGGCGGCGTACCACCCGGTCGCGACCTTGGTGATCGCAGTGACCAGGGCGAGTAGGAGCGCCGGGACGGCGGCACCGAGGAGATCTGCGGGGTCGATCTGGAAGGCGAAGAAGAGAAAGAAGGTGGCGGCGAACAGGTCCCGCAGCGGCGAGATGAGCGTGCTCGCGCGTGCCTCGGCCTGTCCCGACAGCGCCAACCCTACGAGGAACGCCCCGACGGCACCGGACACCTGAACCTGTTGTGCGACGCCCGCGACGAGCAGGGTGATTCCGAAGACGGTGAGCAGCAACGCCTCGTCTGAGCCGCCCACGACGAGGTCGCTGAGGCGCCGCCCGTACCGGAGGGCGGCGAGCAGAATGACCGCGACCGCAACCAGCGCGATCACCACGCTCGTGGCCATCGTCGTGGTCGAGCCGCCGACGATCAGCGCCGCTACCACCGGGAGATAGACGGCCATCGCCAGGTCCTCGATGACGAGGAGGTTGAGGACCGCCGGTGTCTCACGGAAGCCGAGGCGACCCAGATCCGAGAGCACCTTGGACACCACGCCCGACGAAGTGATCCACGTGACCCCGCCGAGCAGCACGGCGGCAAGCGGATCCCAGCCCATCAGCAGGCCGTACGCGACCCCCGGCGTTGCGTTGAGCAGCATGTCGACGACACCGGAGGCGAGGCCGGAACGCAGTCCGCTGCGCAGCTCACCTTCGGAGTATTCGAGTCCGAGCGCGAACAGCAGCAGCAGAACGCCGATTTCGGCGGCTATCTCGAAGAACTCCAGGCTTACGTCGAGCTGGACGAATCCCCCTTCGCCCAGGGAAAGACCGGCCAGCAGGTAGAGCGGGATTGCGCTGATCCCGAAGCGCCCAGCAACCCGCGACAGCAACGCCAGCCCCAGCACCAGCGCGCCGATCTCGACGAACGCGAGGGCTGCATCGCTGGAGCCTGCAGCGATGAGCATCGGAGTGGCCTTCAGCGCCGGATCAGCTCGCGCATCGATGCGAGTCCCTCGGAGGTGCCGACCGCAACGACCACGTCACCCGTCAGCAACCCGAAGTCCGGCCCTGGCGCCGGGATCGACGTCCGGTCGCGGATGACCGCCACGATCGAAGATCCGGTCTTCGTCCGATACATCCCATCGCCGATCGTGGCTCCCGCGGCCGGTGAGGTCGCGTCGATCTCGATCCACTCGATCGCCAGGCCTTCGATCTCCTGCTGAACCACGGCCACAGCCTCGGTCACCCGGCTGGCGCCGAGGAGCTCCGACACGGTGCGGGTGTCGGCGCGCGACAAGGTCATGAACGAGGTGCAGGCGTCGGGATCGTCGGAGTCATACACCAGGATCTCGCGCCGACCGTCGTGGTAGACGAGCACACCGATGTCGGCGCCGTCCTCCGTGGTGAAGTCGTGGCGTACCCCGACGCCGGGCAGCCTGGTCTCACGCACCTCGGCCATGGGGGTCATTCTGCCACGCGTGGTGCACGGTCTTCGGCGGTGGGCAGAGCACAGGGCTAATCCCGGGCGGCCATCCCGCTAGAGCATCCCCAGACCGCCGGGCCGGCGGTATCGGCTGGCACTTGAGGGCGCCGTTGTACCGGTCATCGGCCGCGCATTCGGTGGTCGCACTACGTGGTGCGGGAGCGTTGCTCGAACCGGGTAGGTGTCATCACGGGTGGCTGTTGGGTCTCTCAGTCGAGGAGGTCCTTGTCTCCGGAGATGATGAACTCGACGTCGTTCGTTCTTGCCAACGCGATGAGGTAGTCGTCGTTCGGGTCGCGTGTCTCGTTCGAGATCTCGGCGGGATCGTCGACGAGATCGACGAGCGTCTCGATCGTGTCGACGAACAACGTCGCAGTCTCGAGGCTGATCCACTTGCGGAGACGAGGACGAGTCGTCAGGACC
>JBIKWW010000040.1:0-14280 GCA_044356125.1 Acidimicrobiia bacterium | reverse complement strand
CGCGTACGGCTGCGTCGCGATGGCCGAGCTCGTCGAGCTCATGGGGATCGGCACCGAGGTCGAAGAGCTGGTCCTCGCCCGTCGAGTGCCGGGTGTACTTCAGCTTCCCCGAGATCAGCGTGCGCGTCTTGGCCGGCAGCTTCGCCCGGGCGGCGAACGCCGTGGGCGCATCGTCCTCGATGAGCAGGTGCTCGCGCACCGAGCCCGTCGGATCGTCGAGCAGCGGCACCAGCGACGTGCCCTGCATGCCCAGATGGCCCTGGAGACCGGCCAACTCGAGCAGGGTCGGGGCCAGATCGACGCTCCCCACCAGAGCGGATGAACGGGCGGCACGGCGCCGGGGATCCACGATCACCATCGGGACCTGGAGGGTCCCCCGGTAGTGCAGGAAGCCCTTGAGCAGGAACCCGTGCTCGCCCATCATGTCGCCGTGGTCGCTCGTGAAGACCACGATGGTGTCGTCGGTCTGGCCGAGGCGTTCGATGGCCGACAGGATGCGGCCCACGCCGTCGTCGATCATCTCCACCATGCCGTACGTGGCGGCGATGCACTCGCGGACGAGCTCGGGGTCGTCCACCCCGCACATGCCGACCCAGCCCCGCTGCTGGTTGGGGCCCACCCGCCGGATGCGCTGCAGGTACTGCGGCGCATGCGTCAGAGGATCCCCGATCGAGACGGGCAGCTCCATGTCCTCGGGGCGGTGACGGTCGAACCACTGCCCCGGCGGGGTCATGGGGTGGTGGGGATCGGGGAACGAGGCCCACGCCATCCACGGACGCTGCTGGGAGGCGGCGTCCTCGATGAAGGCGATGGTCCGCTCCGTGACGAAGGTGGTCGAGTGGAGCTCGGGGTCGTACGGCGGCTCGTACACCTGCCACCAGCGTGACGACCGCCGCCGGGCCGGCGACTCCGGCGAGTAGGGAACCACGAGATCCTCGAAGCGCCCTCCCTTGTCGAGCGCCCAGCGGAGGTGGTGGCCCGACAGCTTGGCACCGTGGTCGATGGAGAGCTCGATGTGGTCGAACCCGTAGAAGTCGTCCGGGTCAGGGGGCGACTCGGCGTAGCGCTCGGCGTCCTCGATGGTGTCCCAGCCCCTCGGGTAGGGGTCCTCGACCGCCGGACGCCGATCCACGGTCACCACCGAGTTTCGGCTCATGCCGTGCTGCAGGTGGGACTTGCCGATGAGGGCGGTCCGCCAGCCGGCGCTGCGGAACGACCGCACGAAGGTGTTCGCGCCCCACTCCAGCGAACGGTCGTTGAACACCACCCCATGGGCGGTCGGCATGCGGCCGGTGATGATCGTGGAGCGGTTCGGCATGCACACCGGGTTGGCGACCCACGCGTTGTCGAACACCGTCCCCCGCGCCGCCAGGGCGTCGATGTTGGGGGTGCGCACCACACCGTTCCCGGCGAAACCGGCATGGTCGGCCCGCTGCTGGTCGGTGATGACGAAGAGGACGTTGGGCTGCCGCCCGGGTGCGCTCATGGTCGGTCTCCTGGTCGGGTTCTCGCTCGGGTGCCGGTCAGGAGACCGGGATGTCGAGCAGATAGGGCCGGACGATGCGCTCACCGGAGTAGAGGTACGGGTTGCCCTTGGCATCGCCGCGCATCCCGGTGATCGTCACCCCGTGGGCCAGCACGAGGATGAGGCCCTCGTCCTGGATCGCCTGTTCGAGGTCGTCGTAGACCGCCTTGCGGCCGGCGTCGGTGGGCAGGTCCAGCGCTCGGCTCGCCAGTCCGTCGAGCACCGTGTTCTCGACGCCGAAGGGGTTCCACGGGGAATCGGGGCTGATCCACGTCGCCCAGTAGCTGTGCGGATCGGCCACCGCCGTCGGAGCGAAGACCACCGGGAACGTCTTGCGACGGAACTCGATGCCCGCCGTGCCCGGAGCGACCTGCACGATCTTCACCCGGATGCCGACGTCGGCCATGAGCGTTGCGAACGCCTCGTTCTGGGCCTTGGTGGTGGCGAAGCTCGGAATGCTGAACTCGAACCCGTCGGGGTAGCCGGCCTTGGCCAGCAGCGCCTTGGCCTTGTCGCGGTCGTAGGCGTACCGGTTGGCGTTGCCGGCCACGAACCACTTGCTGTCGGTGCGCCAGATCGAGGTCTCGGCACCGCCGATGCCGTCCTGCACGGCCTTCACGTACGCCTCGCGGTTGATGGCGTACTGCATGGCCTGGCGCACCTCCCGCTTGCCGAGGGCCGGGACGATCTCACCGCGCCGGTCGCCGACCAGCATCTGGATCGTCTGGTCGGGGGCGGAGATGGTCTTGATGTTCGCCTTCCTGGCGTCGTCGAGCTGGTTCGACAGGACCACGTCGACCACGTCGACCTGGCCGGTGCGCAGTGCGTTCAGCCGGGCGGCGTTGTCGGCCACGACCGAGATCTCGATCCGCGCGTACCGCTGGTTCGCCTTGTCCCAGTAGTCGGGGAACGCGTTGTAGACGTACTTCGCCCCCTCCTGGCTGGCGCCCCGGTCGAAGACCCAGCCGCCGGTGCCGATGGGGTTGCGCGTGAAGTCGGTGCCCTTCGGGCTCACCATGGATGCCGCGACGCTGGCCATCTCGAAGGCGAAGGAGGGATTCCCCTTCGAGAACCTCACCTCGATCGTCTGCGGGTCGACGACGTTGACCGCCGTGATGCCGGCGTAGAGGCCGATGTTGGGGTTGGCCGCCAGGTTGCGGGCGCGGTCGATGTTGAACTTGGCGGCGTCGGCGTCCCAATTGGCGCCGTCCTGGAACTTCACGCCGGAGCGCAGCGTGAAGCGCCAGGTCCTGATGTCGGGCCGTGACCACTGCGTCGCCAGTCCGGCGATGACGTTGCCGTCGGCATCGCGGCGCAGGAGCGTGTCGTAGCTGGTCGCCAGGTACGGGGCGTGGGTCAGCTGGGAGCGGATCGGGTCCATGCTCGGGATGTCGGTGAAGGCGGCGATGCGCAGCGTGCCCTTGGGGCCGCCCGAGGCGGTCGCCGCTGCGGTGGTGGGCGACGCCGAGGCCGCCTTGGTGGTCGGTGCCGTCGTGGCCGCCGGGCGGCGGGTCGTCGTCGTCTTCTTGGTGGCGCTCATCGCCGGGCCGGCGAGTGCCGTGGCGATGAGTGCCGTGCCGATGACTGCGGTGCTGATGAGCGCCGCTGCTCGGTTGCGGACCATGGTTCCCCCTGGGTCGTTGGTCGGCCGGATGGCCGGGTGTGGGTCGGTCGGGTGCGGGTCGGTCAGGTGTGGGTCGGTCGGGTGTGGGTCGGTCGGGTCACGGGCCGGGTGGCGGTCGCGTTCAGGAGACGGCTCGGTCGCGTCCGGCCCAGAACGGCTCCCGCAGCAACCGACGCAGGACCTTGCCGGTCTCGTTGCGGGGCAGCACGGTGCGGATCTCCACGACGGTCGGGCACTTGAAGTGGGCCAGACGCTCGCGGGCCCAGGCGATGAGGGAAGCCCCGTCGAGCTCCGCCCCGGGGCGGGGCACGGCGATGGCGCACAGCGTCTCGCCCCACGCTTCCGAGGGGATCCCGATGACGGCGATCTCGGCCACGTCGGGATGGCGGGCCAGCACCATCTCGACCTCGGTCGGGTACACGTTCTCGCCACCGGTGACGACCATGTCCCGGGCGCGGTCGAGGATGAACAGGTAGCCGTCGGTGTCGAGCCGGCCGATGTCGCCCGTGCGGTACCAGCCGTCGCCGACGAACGCCTCGGCGGTACGGGCCGGATCGTTCCAGTAGCCGGGGAACAGCGCGTCACCCCTGATCCACAGTTCGCCCGGCTCGCCGTCCCCGACGTCGGTGCCCGTCGTCGGATCGACGATCCGGAGATCGAAGAAGGGTTGCAGGCGACCGGCCGAGGCCAGCCGGGGCGACCCGGGCACGTGGTCATCGGGGGCCAGTTGCGTCACCGGGGTGCTCGACTCGGTCTGGCCGTAGTTCTGACGGAAGCCGCAACCGAAGATCGGAATGGCCCGCTCGAGCAGGTCCGGGCTGATCGGCGCGGTGCCGTACCAGATCTCCTGCAGCGACGACAGGTCGGGTTTGTCGGCCCGACGGTCCCACTCATCGACGAGGCGCCGCATCACGACGGGCGGAGCATTCGAGTACTCGATGCGCATCGCCTCGACGAGGTCCAGCCAGAGCGCGGCGTCGAACGCAGGCAGCAGGTGCACGTGACCAGCGGTCACGATGCCCAGCAACGTCCCGGCCAGTCCGGCGAAGTGGAACATCGGGTTGAAGCGCAGATGACGGCCCCCCGGTCGCATCCCGGCGATCAGCCCGCTGAAGGTGAGCCCGTCGATCACGGCCCGGTGCGTGAGCGGGATCCCCTTCGGTGTACCCGTGGTCCCGCTGGTGTGCAGGAGCACGCAGACGGCCCCGCCCTGCAGCGCAGCGACGGGCCGCTCCGGCACCGGACCGTCGAGCATGTCGGGTGCGATCCACCCGGCGCGCTCGCCGCCGAGCAGGACCCTGACCGTTGCCGATCGGCCATCGGACCCGGCGAGGGCCTGCTCGACGGTGCCGGCGAACTCGGGCTCGGCCACCACGGCCCGCGGCCCGAAGAGCTCGATCAGCGCGGCGAACTCGGGAGCCGCCAGGCGCCAGTTGAGCAACGTCGGGATGCCGCCGGCCCGCTGGACGGCGAGAACCTGGACGACGTACTCGACGGAGTTCCGCAGGACGATGAGGACACGGTCTCCGTCGGCCACGCCGGCCGTCGACCAGCGGGCCGCTCCCTGCTCGACACGCTCCAGCAGGCCGGCGAAGGTCACCTGGTCTCCGGACGCGTCGCTGTACGCAGTGAGCCCCGGCCGCAGCCGCGCCTGCCACTCGAGGGCATGGATCCAGCTCTGCATCGGGCCTCAGGCCTCCACCGGGTTGAAGCAGGCGACCGATCCGCCCGCGCCCACGGCCACGGCCGCAGGGAACGACCCTGCGCAGTCCGCCACGGCACGCGGGCAGCGGGCCAGGAACGGGCAGCCCTCCGGACCCGCAGCCGGACCCGACACCGCCCCGAGACGGCGGCGCTCGGCCCGGCGCTGCGCCTGCCGGCGGGGATGGGGGTCGGGGATCGAGGCGATCAGCAACTGCGTGTAGGGATGGGCGGGTGCCTCGCAGACGCGGTCGGCCGGGCCCTCCTCCACCACCCGGCCCCGGTACATCACGACGATGCGGGCGCTGGCGTGGCGTACGACGGCGAGGTCGTGGGCGATCAGGAGGTAGGCGACGCCGGTTCGCTCCTGGATCTCCTCGAGCAGGTTGATGACGCTCGCCTGGGTGGACACGTCGAGAGCCGACACGGGTTCGTCGAGCACGATCAGACGGGGCGACGTGGCGAGGGCCCGGGCGATGGCGATCCGCTGGCGCTGTCCGCCGGAGAACTCGTGGGGGAACCGGTCGAGGTGCGACGCGTCGAGGCCGACGAGCCCGAGCAGCTCCCCGGCCCGATCCCGCTGGGCCGGTCCGTCGAGGCCCTCGTGCAGCTCGAGCGGCTCGCCGAGGATGCGCCCGACGGTCATCGCCGGATTGAGCGAAGCCACCGGGTCCTGGAACACGGCCTGGACCTGGCGGCGGTAGGCGGCGGGGGCGGTGCGCCCGAACCGCTCGACCTGGAACTCCCCGAGCCGCACGGTGCCGGCGGCGATGGGGACGAGATGCAGGAGGGCCCGCCCGGTGGTCGTCTTCCCGGAGCCCGACTCCCCCACCAGTCCGACCGTCTCGTGCTCGCTGACGTCGAGGTCGAGACCCCGCACGGCCCTGACCTCATGGGGATCGGACCATGGCAGCAGCTTCGGTCGCCGGAAGGTGACGTCGAGCCCCCGGATCTGCAGCAGGGGGGTCATGACGACACCTCCGCTCCACCGAGCACCAGCTCGTCGGCCCGGACGCAGCGGACCAGGTGCGACGGTGCCGCGCCCGGAGCACTGCGCAGCGGGACCGCCGACGAGCAGGAGGGTCGGGCGTGCGGACACCGGGCGGCGAAGCGGCAACCGGTCGGCCACGACCACGGGGGCGGAACGGTGCCCTCGATGCTCGTGCGGCGACCGTGCCGGGGCTCGTTGCGCGGCACGGCGGCGAGCAGCCCGGCCGTGTAGGGGTGGCGAGGACCATCGACGAGCTCGGCGAGCAGGCCGGTCTCGACGATCTCACCGGCGTACATGACGGCGGCCCGGTCGGCGACGTCGGACACGACCCCGAGGTCGTGGGTGATCAGCAGAACGGCCATGCCGAGCTCGGCGCGGAGGTCACCGAGGAGGTCGAGCACCTGTCCCTGGACGGTGACGTCGAGTGCCGTCGTGGGCTCGTCGGCGATGAGCAGACGCGGACCGCAGGCGAGGGCCATGGCGATCATCACCCGCTGGGCCATCCCGCCCGAGAACTCGTGCGGGTAGGCGTCGACCCGCCGGGCGGGATCGGGGATCCCGACACGGCCCAGGAGCTCCACCGCCCGGGTGCGGGCCTGTGCCCGGGTCATCCCGAGGTGACGCCGCAACGGCTGGGCCAGCTGCCATCCGACGGTGAAGGCGGGGTTCAGCGAGGCCGACGGCTCCTGGAAGATGAAGCCGATGTCCCGGCCCCGGATGGCGCTCATGTCGGCGAACGAGCGCCCGACGAGCTCCTGGTCCCCGAAGCGGATCGACCCCGCCACCACCCGGCCAGGATCGGGCACGAGCGCGGGGATGCTGAGCGCCGTCACCGACTTGCCGCAGCCCGACTCGCCGACCAGGGCGAGCACCTCACCGGGGGCGATGTCGAAGGACACGCCGGTCACGACGGGGACCTCACCCCCACCCGGACGGGGGAACACCACCGAGAGATCCCGCACGCTCAGCAGCGCCGCCCGACCGTCGCCGGACGCGGCGGCGGGCTCCGACGACCGCACCGCCACCTGCTCGACGGGCCGGACCCCCAGGTTGCCGCCCCTGGCCTCGCGGGCGAAGACGTCGCGCAGCCCGTCACCGACCTGGTTGAACGCGAAGACGGTGAGGAAGATGGCGATGCCCGGAGGGAACGGGAGGAATGCGTTGGCCGCCATGTCCTCCCGGGCGTCGGTGAGCAGCACGCCCCAGCTGGGGTTCGGGGAGGGGACGCCGATCCCCAGGAACGAGAGGGTCGACTCGGCGAGCACGGCCCCCGCGAACATGAGCGTCACCTGGACGATCAGGGGCGGCACGATGTTGGGGACGAGGTGGCGGACCATGATCCGGGCGTCACCCGCGCCGACCACGCGCGCAGCGTCGACGTAGATCTCCTCGCGAGCGGCCAGGACCTGGGCCCGGGCGAGCCGGGTCAGCAGCATGGCGTAGATGAGCCCGATGGCGATCATCGACTTGGCCAGACCCGGGCCGGTGGCGGCGATCACGGCGATGGCGACGACCACCGCAGGCAGCGCCGTGACCACCTCGACCACCCGCATGACCACCCGGTCGACCCAGCCCCGGTAGAAGCCGGCCACCATCCCCAGCGGCACCCCGATGACGACGGCGATACCGACGGCCTCGAGACCGGCGAGGAGCGCGTACCGCGTGCCGAAGATGACACGGGCCAGGATGTCGCGACCCTGGCGGTCGGTACCGAGCCAGTGGGTGGCACTCGGCCCCTGGAGGGTGTCGAGCAGGCTGCCGCGGTTGGGGTCGAATCGGGCGAGCAGCGGCGCGGCGATGGCCACGACCACCAGCATCACCAGGAACCCGGCGGAGGCGACCGCCAGACGGCGGCGGCGGAAGCGGGCCAGGCGCGACACCCGCGTTGCCGCGGCGACCTCGGCCATCATCCGATCCTGACCCTCGGGTTGATCCAGCGGTAGGCCAGATCGAGGACCAGGTTCACGAGGACCACGAACAGCGTCACGAGCACCACGAAGCCCACCACGACCTCGCCGTCGTTCTTGAGCACGGCGGACACGGCGAGGTCACCGAGGCCGGGAAGGGCGAAGATGCGCTCGACGGCGAACGAACCACCGAGCAAGGCCGTGAGCTGGAACCCGAGGACCGTCACGAGCGGAACGAGGGCGTTCTTGAGGGCGTGCCGATACACGACCTGCCGCCGGGTGGCGCCCATGGCCAGCGCCGTGCGCACGTAGTCGAGCTGCAGCACGCCGATCATGGCCGAGCGGGTCTGGCGGGCCAGGGCGGCGCCGCCGGCCAGCCCGAGGGCGATCGAGGGGAGCGTGATGGACCTCAGCCACTGCCCGATGCTCTCGGTCGGGCCGACGAAGAACACGGCCGGGAACCACGGGCGCTGGACCGCCAGGAACAGGGCGAGGATGGCGGCGATCCAGAAGTTGGGTGCCGCCTGGCCGAGGGAGGCGACGCCCGACACGACCCGGTCGCTGCGCCGGCCGGCGCGCAGCGCGCTGAAGATCCCGGCGGGAACACCAGCGGCGATGGCGACGAGCAGCCCACCGAAGGTGAGCGACAGCGTCACCGGCAGGCGCGACCACAGTGACGTCGTGACCTTGGCGCCGTCGGTGTACACGGACTCCCCCAGATCGCCGCGCACCGCGTCGCCGAGCCAGTCCGCGTAGCGGGTCAGCAGGGGCCGGTCGAGCCCCTTCTCCTGGCGGAGCTGGGCGACCGCCTCGGGCGACGCGCCGCCGCCGCTGAGCTGCTCAGCCGGGTCGACCGAGTTGAGCGACTGCAACGTGAAGGCCAGGAACGACACCACCAGCATCACCGGGACGACGGCGAGCAGGCGGGTGATCGCAACCTTGATCATGCCCGCGGCCCGTTCCCCCTCATGGCGCGCATCGTAGCGACGGGCTGCTCAGGCCGTCCGCTTCTTCAGTCAGTTGACTGAATCAGGCACCCGGTTGGCGAGCAGGAGTGCCGTTCCTGTCATCGTGAGCTCCTGCACGAGGATGTCGCGGGGAAGGACCCTCCGCCCCCGGTCCCGGCCCCACTCCCACTCGGCGAGCGCATTGATCATGAGGGTGTGCAGCAGGTCGATCCGGGTCCGGCGGATGGACCGCGGCAGGTCCGAGAGCGCGGTGCGGAGCCGGGCGTCGATGGACCGGATGCCGGACAGCTCGGGGATCCCGGCGATCGCCGCGTTCGCGCCTGCGTCGGCCCGGGTGCGGGCCAGGAAGCGGCCATACCAGCCCGTGGGGACGCAGACCACCTCGATGGCGGGACGCACCGTGGCGGCCACGACGCCGCCGACCTGCTCCCCCCTTCCGTCGCGGTCGAGTTCGGCGAGCATCGCCAGCCGCCGGGCGTTGATCGTCACCAGTCGGCGCTGGACGATGGCGACCACGAGACCGGTGCGGTCCCCGAAGTGGTACTGCGCAGCCGAGTGGTTGCGGTGCCCGGCCACGGCGGAGATCTCCCGGAGCGAGGCTCCTTCCAGCCCACGCTCGGCGAAGAGCCGCTCGGCCGTGTCCAGGATCGCCTCCCGGGAGTCCCGCGGAGGCGGACTCATGCCCACGGTCCGGCGGGGCGTGGCGGTCACCGGCGTTCGATGGCCTTCACCAGGAACGACACGGCACACGCACCCACGAACGCCACCACCAGCGACCACAGCCCGAACTCACCGATCCCCCGGGAGCCGGCCCAGTTGAACAGGGCTCCTCCCACCACACCGCCGAGCATGCCGATGGCGAGGGTGAAGAGACAGCCGCGCCGCTCCAGACCCGTCACGCTCTGGGCGATGGACCCGGCCACGAGTCCGACGACGATCCAGCCGAACAGTCCCACCGTGGCGCCCCTCAGCCGCTGATCGGGATGATCGTGCCCATGTTCATGACGCCGTGAGGATCGAAGGCCTTCTTCACGGTGTCGAGCATGAAGAACGAGGACCCGTACTCCTCGCGCACCCACTTCGCCCTGGCCTTGCCGATGCCGTGGTGGTGCACGATCGACCCACCGAAGCGCAGGGTCTCCTGGCAGATGATGTCGATGATCGGGAAGTAGAACTCGTCGTTCTCCTGCTCGGGTGGGCAGTCGATGTCGTAGAAGTAGTTGAAGTACATGTTCGTCCCGTTGATGTAGCTGTGGGACGAATGGCCGCCGAGCAGGGTGATGCCGCGGATCTCGGACCGGATCCGCTTCATGGCGGACTCGTAGATGTCGTTGATCGAGCCCCAGTCGGCCGAGATCTCCGTCGTGCGGTTGACGTTGCGCGTCGTGCGGATGCGCTCGTCCTCGCGGGCCACCTTGTCGGGGCCCCAGACGAGGTCCTCGAACCATTCCCGGATGAGGCCGGGGTCGACGTCCTTGCAGCTCGTATGCCTGCTGACAATTTCGCGGATTCCCGCCTCGGTCGCCTTCGTGATCCCGGCGTTGCCCTCGGCCATGAACAGCACGATGCACTCGTCGGGACGGGCGAAGTGGGAGAAGTGGAGCTGGCCGTCCTCGAAGTCGTAGAGGCGCGCCACCGACGGCCGGTACCCGGCGACCATCACCTCGCGCAGCACCTCGAAGCCCTCCTTCATGGTCGGCAGCGTCCAGCCCATGTACGCGTGGTTCTCCGGATGGTACGGGAACAGCTTGACGGTGACCTCCGTGATGAAGCAGAGGGCCCCTTCGTTGCCGATGACGAGATGACGGATGTCGGGCCCGGCGGCGCGCCGCGGGATGCTCTTGATGCGGCACACCCGCCCTCCGGGGAACACCGCCTCGCAGCCGACCACCATGTCCTCGATGCCTCCGTAGAGCGTCGAGAACTGGCCGATGCTGCGGGTCGCCACGAGCCCGCCCATGCTGGCGATCGGCTTGGACTGCGGGGAGTGCCCGGTGGTCAGGCCCTGCTCCCGGGCGAGGTCCTCGAGGCGCTGCAGCGCCACGCCGCACTGGACCGTCGCCTGCATGTTGTACGCATCGATCGAGACGACCCGATTCATGAGCGAACCGTCCACCACGATCGAGGGATCCTTGCCGCTCTCCAGGCCGCCCTCCGTCGCGGTCCCACCGGTCCGGGCCACCACGTTGACGCCGTTGGCCTCGGCGAAGGCCAGCACGGCGGCGACCTCCTCGGTGCTCGACACCATCACGACCGCCACCGGTCGCCGCATGGTGTGCACCCCGAAGATGTTCTGCAGCTTGCGGAAGTTGTCGACGCTGGAACGGATGAGCGTCTCGTCGTCGGTCAGGACCCTCTCGGGAGGGACGATCCCCCGGAGTCGGTCGGCGATCTCGGCGTGGGTCGGCGTCATGTCAGGTCCTCGGGTCAGTGGAACAGGGGGTAGGCCCGCTCGAAGTACGGGTCGGTCGTGGTGTGGATGTCGCGGACGAGTTCGTCGGCGATTCGCCGGTACGTCGCGTGCGCGGCCGGGTCCGGCGCGAAGGTCTCCCGAGGCCCCGACATCGCCCTCGCCGCCGCCTCGATGCCCGGGTGCAGGCCGACGGCCGCGGCGGCGCAGGCAGCCGCCCCGACGGCTGCCCCGCCGCCTCCCCGGACCCGTGCCGCAGGCACGCCGAAGACGTCGGCGAAGATCGTCATCACCAGCTCCGACCCGGCCCCGCCGCCCGACACGACGACCTCGTCGGCGATCGTCCCCAGCTCCTCGAACATGGCCTCGACGTTGATGCACATCGTCATGGCGATGGCCTCGAGCACGGACCGGTAGAGGTGCCCGCGGCCGTGCCGGGCGTCGAAGCCCAGCATGGCTCCCTTGCGGAAGGGGTGGGAGTCGGGAGCCAGCCAGTCGAGGACGGTCAGCAGACCGTCGCTGCCCGCCGGGACGCGCCGGGCCTCATCCTCGAGGAGCGACTCGCGTGACACCCCGAGACCTGCCGCCCGTTCGGCGAATTCGGGCCCGATGAGATCGAGCAGCCACGTCAGGGTCCACATGCCGCGGCGGATGCCGTTGCTCTCGTAGAGGTATCGGCCGGGCACCGAGGCGAAGTTCGTCCAGAAGCTCCGGGGTGAGCGGTGGTTGTGGAGACCATGGACCATGGCGGCGATGTAGGTCCCCAGAGAGACGAGCACCGTGCCGGGACCGACCGAACCGGAGCCGAGCATCTCCACGGCCTTGTCGTTGGCCGTGTGCACCACGGTGATGCCGGCCGGCAGGCCGAGCTCGGCGGCCGCCCGGGGAATGAGGGGCCCGATGACGTCACCGGGCTGCTGGAGCTCGACGAGCATCGACGGCGTGACGCCGTGGCGCTCGTAGGCAGCAGGGTCGTCCGACCACCGCCACGTGTCGGTGTCGATCGGCCACTGCACGTCGATGTTGTTCGCCGCGGTGTCGCAGAACCTGCCCGTCGTGCGGTGGGCGAAGTAGCCCGACGCCGTGGTCGCCCAGCGGACGCGCTCGTCGTCTGGCCGGTACGGCGTGTACGCCCGGGCGTCCATCCAGCTCATCATCGGCTCGACCAGCCGTCCCTCGGCATCGAGGAAGGCCTTGTTGCACCGGATCGGGCACAGCCCCACGGCGGCGATGGCACCCGGGTCACCCCCGGAAGCGGCGAACGACGCCATGGCTGCCTGGCTCGCCGCACAGGTGGCGCGCCAGAGGTCGTCGTCAGGGTGCAGCGCCACGCCGTGCCGGGGCCGCAGCATCGGCTGCAGCGGTTCACGGCCCGAGCCGACGACCCGCCCGGTACCGTCGACGACGAGCACCTTGGCGCTCTGGGTGCCGCAGTCGACACCGACGACGAAGGGTCCGGACACCGGCATCACCTCGAGGCGTTCAGCGGACCAGGTAACCGCCGTCGACCTGGAGGATCTGGCCGTTGACGTAGTCCGAAGCCCGGCTGGCGAGGAACACCACGGCTCCCATCAGGTCGGCCGGATCGCCCCAGCGGTCGGCGGGGATGTGCTCGAGGACCCGACGGCTGCGGTCGGGATCGGAACGCGTGTCGGCGGTGATCGCCGTCGCGTAGTAGCCAGGGGCGATCCCGTTGACCTGGATGCCGTGCCCGGCCAACTCGTCGCAGTAGGCCTTGGTCAGGCCGGCGATTCCGTGCTTGGTGGCCGCATAGGCGGGCGAGAGACGCCCGCCCAGGAACGTGAACACCGAGCAGATGTTGATGATCTTCCCGGACCGCTGCGGCACCATGTGGCGAGCGGCCTCGTGGCTCATCTCGAAGGCGGCGGTGAGGTTGACCGCCACCGTCGGATCCCACTTCTCCCGGCCGAACTCCAGGACCTCGCCGAGCGGGCAGATGCCGGCGCTGTTCACGAGGATGTCGATGCTGCCGAGCCGCTCGACGCAGGCCCCCACGACCCCGGCGGGAACGCCCGGGCGGGTGATGTCGGCCTCGACGAACTCATAGCGCACCCCCTCACCCTCGATCAGGGAGCGGGTGGTGCCGTCGTCGTCGGCCAGGCTGGGTACGAACACGTTCGCGCCGCCCTTGGCCAGGGCCAGGGAGAAGGCCTGCCCGAGGCCCGTGTTGCCGCCGGTCACGACGGCGTTGCGGCCGGCCAGGCTGAACAGGTCCATGCGGAAGTCGCGGATGTCCATGGTTGCTCGGGTCCTCGGTTCCTCAGGTTCCTGGTCGCCCTCGTCAGGCGTGGGCGCAGCGGTCGGGCACGGGAGGCGACACTACCGACCACGGGAACCCCCGCTGCGGTCCCGCCCCCGGAGCCGGCTCCGGCCGGGGAACGCCGGTCAGGCGCAGTCCGGGGGCGGCGAGAACCCACCGATCAGACGGGCCAGTTCCCCGGCCAGCCAGATGGTCGTGCGGTCGCGGTACGCGGCGCCGATGATCTGCATCCCGACCGGGAGGCCCGACGGTGCCGGCCCGACGGGAACGACCGTGGCCGGCAGGTACGAGGCGATGGCGAGGCCGGCCCAGAAGAGCTGGGCCATGTACGGCACCTCGGTCCCGTTCACGTTGACCAGGCGGGCCGTCTGGGGAAGGGAGTGGTCGTGCGGGAAGGCCGTCGTCATGGTGATGGGGGCGAGCACCACGTCGTAGCGCCCGAAGAAGTCGTGCCACGCCCAGCGGAGCTGGTCACGGGCGTTCTCGGCGACGGCGAACTCGCTGTGGCGGGCCGTCGAGTAGCGCAGCGCACGCGCCCGCTCGCTGTCGTCGGACGGGTCGAGCGCGGCGGCGCGTCCCACCAGACGGTCGAAGTCGGGCCGGCGCGCGTTCATGAGTCCGAGCAGCAGCCGCCGGTAGGTCTCGTTGGCCACGAACGGGTCGAACGCCGGCCGGGCGGCCATGTCGACCTTCGCTCCGGCCCGCCTCAGGGCCACCGCGGCTGCGGCGATACGGTCCTTGACGGTGTCGTCCACCGGGGCGATGTCGGGCTGGTCGAGCCAGACGGCCACCCGAAGGCCCTGGACCTGGCGAGGGGGCGGGGGCAGCGTGAGCCGCAGGCCGGTCCGGTGCAGCTCGTCGGGTCCAGCCGTC